>JBFZDU010000276.1:0-3530 GCA_041307205.1 Gammaproteobacteria bacterium
GACGGTGGCCGTGCACGATGCACCCAAACCGCCGCCGGAGCGCGTCAGCCTGGGCCTGGCGGCGTTGCGCGCGACCCGTGCCGTGCTGGTGCTGGCGACCGGGTCGGGGAAGCGCCCGGCCCTGGCGGCCTGGCAATCAGGCGCGGATTTGCCGATCGCGCGGGCCTGCGCCGGCACGCCCGGTACACTGCTGCTGGACGTGGTGGCGGCAGCGGGATTGGAGGCCTCCTGAGGGGGGTGCGGTTGTCGATGGTTGCGGCATGGGCGGCACATTCCATGGCACCGGCTTATGTCGTGCAATTGCGCATGGCTTGGGCCAGAATACTGCTTTACCGAAGCCGACGGGGAGCCTCCGATGGATAGCCGAACAGGGTCTGCGACGGTTTTTGCGCTCGGCGTGCTTGCCTCGGCAGTGGCGCTTGCAAGCGACCCAACCGCCCCCCAGTCTGTGCCGGCGCGAGCGCCAGAGGGACTGGTGATCCAGTGTCCTTATCTGCCACCCGGCCTCGTGGAGATTCCGACCTGCATGGGGAAGCCGGCGACCTGTGTCGGGACCGACGGCGACGATGTCTTGTGGGGCACCGAAGACGACGAGGTCTTCGTGGCCGGCCCGGGTGACGATGTGGTACACGCCGACACGGGCGACGATATCCTCTGCCTGGGTCCGGGAAACGACGCGGGCCACGGCGGCAGGGGTAACGACCAGCTGCTGGGGGAAGAAGGCTCCGACTGGCTGTTCGGCGCCCAGGGTGCGGATACGCTGGATGGGGGCGAGGGTGACCGGGACGTGCTCTGGGGCGGTCCGGAGTTGGACTATCTCGACGGCGGACCCGGTGACCGCGATGTCTGCCTGCAGCAGCGCGAGGGCGCCAAGGTCAACGAGATAAGCTGCGAATTCGTGTTTCCACCAATTGGTTATTCGCACGACGATCAACACGCGATTCCGCCTGGACCGGTTCCGAAGTCGCTCCAACGGCGTTAGGCGGGGGATTAGCGGTTATTTCGCGATGCCGAGGTCGACCCGAACCAGATATTCAATCGCCGGCGGTGCGGCACCGGACTTGGAGTCGTCGCAACGCACGGCACCGCCACAGTGATGCAGCAACAGCTTGGCAATATCCCAATGGTTCGACGCCTCCGCCGTGTCCAACGGCGTCTGGCCCAGCATGTCCTTTAGATTCGCGCGCGCCCCCGCTTCGATGAGAAATTCCGCAACCTCCGTGCGGCCCTTGCGCGCGGCCTCGTGCAGCCCGGTCCTGCCGCGGTAATCCTGCGCATCGACATCCGCGCCAAACGTCAGCAGGTCCTTGACGACTCCGAGCTGGCCCGCCACGGCGGCATCGTGCAGGGGTGTATTGCCAGGACGGTCGCGCGCGTTCACATCGGCGCCGGCCGCTACCAGGATTCGCACCACGTCGACATTGCCCTCGCTGACCGCGAAGTGCAGCGGCGTTTTGTCTTTCTCGTCACGGGCATTCGGATTGGCGCCATGGTCTATCAGCAACTGGGCCATCTGCGGATAGCCGCGCCTGGCCGCGAGATGTAGTGGCGATTCGGCGTGGGCTTTGCTCGCCGTCTTTCCTCCCGCGTCGAGCAAGGTCCGGACGGCGGCCAGGTTATTGCCCTCGGCCGCGCGGTGCAGGGCCGTCTGCCCGCGTTTGGTGATGGCGTCCAAGTCGACGCCACGGGCGACGAGCAACGCGATGAGCCGCGGGTCTTCGCATACTGCGGCCTGGTGCAAGGGGGTCTCCCCGTATTTGTTGCGCGCCTTGAGATCGGCGCCGGCGCTCAGCAGGTATTCGGCCAGCTCGAACCGGCACCCCGACGACGCCTTGTGCAGCGGGGTGTCGTCGTACGAGTTCACGCCGTTGACGTCGGCGCCGCCAGTCACCAGCCGACGTGCGACATCCAGCCGGCCCGCAACGGCAGCATAATGGAGCGGCGCCTGTTGGGTGCCGTCAGTGGCGTTGGGGTCGGCGCCGGCGCGCAGATTATTTTCCAGTTCGGCGAGATTGCCCGTCATCGCCGCCTCGAAGATGGTCATCTGCGGCGCATTCTCGCAGCCCCACAGAACGACACTCGCCAGCAACAGGGCCGCAACACCGGCCGCCCGGCGGCGGAGCCCAAGGGCGCTGGTCAAGACGCTCTCATGCTGGTCGTTTACGGTTCCCATTTATGGCGCCTCTGGCCGAAGCGGGCGAACTGGCCGGCCTCGGTCCCAAGACTGCCCGGTTGCGGCCAACCCGGGCGGAACACAGCTTCAGGTGCCTGACTTCGCTGCCAGTGCCGCGCTGCAGCCGGTGTGAAGGCAGACGCTGCCCTGCATGAACCATTAAAGCACCGGCGATAGCGGCTTGTCAGGTGTTTGTGGTCTTCGCCCAGTCTTTACCAAGGCATGATGTTGTTCATGAAATTCATCGGTCGCCCGATGTTCTGATTCAGTCCAGAGACGCTGCCGGTCATCATCTGCGCGGCCACGGTCATGGCGCCCATTTGTTGATTCATCGACTGGACGCTGGTCGTCATGGCGCCGACGCCGCTGTCCAACGACTGCATGCTCGCATCCATGGAGGTGATGCGCTGATCCATACCCTGCATGGCTACCAGCATGGGCGACATGGTCTGCAGCTGCGTGGAAATGGTCTGCATGGACACGTTCATGGTCGTCACCGTGCCGGTGAGGTCATCCAGGTTCACTGAAATGTCGCGTACGCTGCCCGTGAGCGCATCGAGGTTGAGCGAGACCTGGTTCATGCGGTCGGCGATAAACCCCATGTTGCGGTACATGCTGTCCGCCATCTTGTCCACATCTTCCACCAGGCTGTAGATCAGGTAGAACCCGTATGTGGCCAGGAGCACGAAGGCGAACATGGCGGGAAAGGCGACGATCTGCCAGCGCCGGTTGCTTTGTTGGAGCGAGGTCAGGAGGGCGCACAATGCCTCGCGTTCCGACAGGATCTCCCCCCGGCCAGCCGGCCCCTGCTCCTTTTTATCGTGCTGAAGACACAGGCTGTCCTCGGGGTTGCACGGGCCTTCCCTGGGCGGTATCGGGTCAACCATGGTGGTTCAATCTCGCGATGTCGTTGAAGCTTGGGGCACGGGTGCGCTGCGCGCGGCTCCGCGGGTAGTTGGATCGCCGGGAAGTGGCTGATCATCCGTCAAGTTGGCTCCAGTCGAAGCAGGCCGCCCGGCGGTTTGCCTTGACTCTCGACTTGGTTTGATACACCCCCTGGGTGCGTGGCGTCAAACCGTGTCGCGGGAGTTCATCGCCGTGGGGAACCCGAAGCGAGAACTGGCCCGGGGTTTCGGCAGGCCGTGCCGCATCCTGCGCAAGCCGGTCGCAATGCCCCGGGTCCCCCTGGCTCAGGCCCTGGTGCGGTACTTGTCGAAGAAATAGTTGGTCGCTGCGACGAAGCCGTCGATGCTGCCGCAGTCGAAGCGGCGGCCGCGAAAACGATAGGCCAGCACCATGCCCTCCTGGGCCTGGGTCTTGAGCGCATCGGTGATCTGCAGTTCGCCGTTCTTGCCTG
>JBFZDU010000277.1:0-3303 GCA_041307205.1 Gammaproteobacteria bacterium
GCTGCTGCGTCTTGAAGGCGGCGATGGATTCGTTGTTGACGGCGAGGAACTGGTTGTATTCGCGCAGGCTGAAGGTGGTTTCCTCGATCTTCAGCTGGTAGCGGCCGAGCGGGAAATCCTCGCGGATTTTCAGGAGCTCGGCCTCGCTCACCGGGAAGAAGCGCACCTGGTCGAAGAAGCGCAGCAGCCACGGCTTGCCGTCGGTGAAGTCGGCGGTCTGGCGCCAGCGGTTCCACATCTGCAGGGTGCGGCCGACGAACTGGTAGCCGCCGGGGCCTTCCATGCCGTACACGCACATATAGGCGCCACCGATGCCGACGGCGTTTTCCGGGGTCCAGGTGCGGGCGGGGTTGTACTTGGTGGTGACCAGGCGATGGCGTGGGTCGACCGGCGTCGCCACCGGTGCGCCGAGATAGACATCGCCCAGGCCCATCACCAGGTAGCTGGCGTCGAAGACGATGCGCTTCACCTCCTCGATCGACTCGAGCCCGTTGATGCGGCGGATGAATTCGATGTTGCTCGGGCACCAGGGCGCGTCCTTGCGCACCGACTGCATGTATTTCTCGATCGCAAGTTTGGTGGCGGCGTCGTCCCACGACAGCGGGATGTGCACGATGCGGGTGGGAACCTGCATGTCCTCGATCGCGGGTAGCGCCTTTTCCGCGGCCAACAGCAGGTCCATCAGCTTGCTCAGCGGCAGCACGCGCGAGTCGTAGTGCACCTGCAGCGAGCGGATGCCGGGGGTGAGGTCGAGGATGCCGGGCACCGCCATCGCCTGAAGATGCGTCATCAGCGCGTGCACGCGGAAGCGCAGGTTGAGGTCGAGCACCAGCGGTCCGTATTCGACCAGCAGGTATTTGTCGCCGGCGCGGCGATAGACGACGGCGACTGGATTGTCGGTTTCGGGGGTGTGGTGCAGGACGGGGGCGGCGAGCGGTTCTCCCTCTCCCCCAACCCCTCTCCCGCAAGCGGGCGAGGGGAGCAACTGGGCGACCGCCCTATCCTGCTCGAACTCCATGCGTTCGGCCTGCGCCTGCGACAAGCACTTGAAGCGCACGGTATCCCCCGGGCGCAACTGGCCCATCTTCCACAGCTCGGCCTGCACGATGGTGGCCGGGCAGACGAAGCCGCCGAGACTGGGGCCGTCGGGGCCGAGGATCACGGGCATGTCGCCGGTGAAGTCGACCGCGCCGATGGCGTAGGCGTTGTCGTGGATGTTGGAAGGATGCAGGCCGGCCTCGCCGCCGTCCTTGCGCGCCCACTGCGGGCGCGGGCCGATCAGCCGCACCCCGGTGCGGCTGGAGTTGTAGTGCACCTCCCAGTCGGTGGCGAAAAACATCGCGATGTCGGCGTCGGTGAAAAAGTCCGGTGCGCCGTGCGGGCCGTAGAGCACGCCGATTTCCCAGGCGTGGGTGTAGGTAGGGATCAACGCGGCCGGCAGCGCGTTCGGCTGGATCGCGCCATCCACCGGGGTGACGTGGAGCACGTCACCCACGCGCAGCGTCCTTCCGGCATGACCGCCGAACTGACCCAGCGTGAAGGTGGACTTGCTGCCTAGATAGTCCGGCACGTCGAAGCCGCCGCGCACCGCGAGGTAGGCGCGGCAGCCGGCGTCCTTCACCGCGCCGAGCCTGAGCATGCTGCCGGCCTTGACCGCGTGCGCCGCCCAGTCGGCCAAAGGCTCGCCGTCAAGTTCGGCCGCCATTTCGGCGCCGGCCAGTGCGATCACGCTGTCGCAGTTGAAGCGCAGCGTGGGGCCGGCGACGGTCAGTTCCAGCCCGGCCGTGCCCTCTTCGTTGCCCGCCAGCCTGTTGGCAACGCGCAAGGCCAGCGCGTCCATCGGCCCGGACGGCGGCACGCCGACGTCCCAGTAGCCGGTGCGGCCCGGCCAGTCCTGGATGCTGCTCTGCACGCCCGGTTCGATGACGTCGATGGTCGCCGGGCGGTAGTGGAAGGCATTGAGATAACGCGTGGTCTGGCGACCTTCCCTGAACACCGTGTCGCGCACGATTTGTTCGAGGTAGCCGAGGTTGGTCTCGATGCCGGCGATGCCGGCATTCACCAGCGCCTGCTGCATGTTCTCCAGGGCCTCGGCGCGGTCGCGGCCTTTGACGATGAGCTTCGCCACCATCGGGTCATAGAACGGCGGCACTTCGGCGCCGCGCTCGACCCAGGTCTCGATGCGCGCGTCGGAAGGAAATGCGACCTCGGTCAGCACGCCGGAGGCGGGCTGGAAATCCTTGCCCGGATCTTCGGCGTAGATGCGCACCTGCATCGAGGCGCCCTGCGGCTCGGCCTTGAAACCGGACAAATCCAGCTCACCGGCAGCCTCCTTCACCATCCACTCGACCAGGTCGACGCCGGTGACTTCCTCGGTGACACCGTGCTCGACCTGCAGGCGGGTGTTCACTTCAAGGAAATAGAACTCGCCGCTCCGCGTGTCGTAGACGAACTCGACGGTGCCGGCGGAACGGTAGCCGACCGCTTCACCCAGGCGCACCGCGGTGGTGAGGAGATTTGCGCGCTGTGCATCGGTGAGTCCCGGCGCCGGCGTCTCCTCAATGACCTTCTGGTTGCGCCGCTGCACCGAGCAGTCGCGGTCACCCAGCGCGACCACGTGTCCCTTGCCATCGCCGAAGATCTGCACCTCGATGTGGCGCGCGTGCTCGACGTATTTCTCCAGGAAGATCCCCGCTTCCTTGAAGTTGGCACGGGCCAGTCGCTCGACCGACTGGAAGGCTTCCACCAGTTCGTCGGCGCTCCAGATCAGGCGCATGCCGATACCGCCGCCGCCCGCGGTGCTCTTCAGCATCACCGGATAGCCGATGCGCGCCGCTTCCGCCTGGGCGTGGCCGGCGTCGGCGAGCAGCCCCGAACCGGGCAGCAGCGGCACCTTGTTGTGCTCGGCGAGATCGCGCGCAGTGTGCTTCAGGCCGAAGGCGCGCATCTGCTCCGGGCTGGGACCGATGAAGGCGATGCCGGCCGCGGCGCAGTCCTCGGCGAAGCCGGGGTTCTCGGAGAGGAAGCCGTAGCCGGGATGGATCGCCTGGGCGCCGGTCGCCTTAGCCGCGTCGAGAATCTTCTCGGCGCGCAGGTAGCTCTGCGCCGCCGGCGCCGGGCCGATCTCGACCGCTTCGTCGGCCATGCGCACGTGCAGGCTGTGACGGTCGGCCTCGGAATAGACGGCGACCGATTTCACCCCCATGGTACGCAGGGTGCGGATGATGCGGCAGGCGATGGCGCCGCGGTTGGCGATGAGAACCTTGTCGAACATATTTTTCCTTGCGGGTCGTCCCGCTCCGG
>JBFZDU010000278.1:0-3149 GCA_041307205.1 Gammaproteobacteria bacterium
GATGCGATTTCGTGTTGGTCAGGCATGCTAAAATTGCGCTCGTTGGAAGGGGTTTGACGACACCCAGAAAACAAAGCCCCGCCGGGCTCAGGTCCGCGCGGGGCTTTCTTTTGCCAGGATCACCACGTCGGCCCGGTCTTCGATCTCACGCGAAATCATGCGGGCGAGTGCCCGGCAGCCGCACAGCACGGCGTCGATCTCGTCGCGGTTGTCCAGCTCGTCTGCAAGGTCCAACAAGACCGGCAGGGCATGGGATGCTTCGATTGCGTCGCGGGAAGCTTTCATGCGGCGCCTCGCTCCCGCACGGGGGTTGTCTCGCTGGCCGCAAGCCAGCGATCAATAGCCGCGCGACGGTAGTAGACGCGGTGCCCGACCTTGGTTCGCGCCGGTCCGTGCCGCTCAGTCCACCACCGGATCAGGGTCCGCTCGGAAACCTTCAGCGCGCGTGCCGCTTCGGTCAGGGTCAGATAGTCGTCAAGGATTGCCACGTTGATGCCTCCACCGGCTTGCGTTGTCCGATGGGTGCAGCATGGGCAAGGCGGGGCGGGGAGCGTTAGGCGGAAGACTCCGAGTCTTTTGCCACCTGCTGGGGGTCCAGCACGCCGGCACGCATCAAGGCCTTGAGGTTGTCGTATTGGGCTCGGTGCTCGCGGCGCAACCGCAGCCAAGTCGACTTGTCGCCAAAACGAAGTGCGCACTCGCTCGCGGCCGCGTCATCGCTGATACCGCGCGCGACGGACAGGGCTGCCATGCACGCAAGGCGCGCGGTGACCCGGTGCCCTGGCAGACTGCGGTCGCCGTGGCGCCGTTTCAGGCCCAGGACGGCGCCGGCCGTGTCTGCGCTGCCAATGCGGGCGAGCCGATTGCCAAGCCATGCGGCCAGGGCCGGCGGTAGCGGCGCGCCCCGGGTCAGCAGCCCGCCCGCCAGTTCGAGCGCAAGCCGGGCCTGATCGGGGTCACCCTCGGCAGCGGCGATCACTTCGCCCAAGGCCGCCGGGTCGCGCAGTACGCGGTCCCACAGGTCCAGTGACTCGCTCACGACTGCGCGCCACGCGCGAACGGGATAACAGCGGCCGTGCCATCATCGGCGGGCCGCTGCAGGTGCGCTTCCCAAGCCACCAGGGCGGCGCGTTTCTCGGGCAGGTAGTCGTGGCGGTCATAGTGCAGCGTCTGTACCCCGCTCAGGCCGTGGCTCAGCAACTGCGCCCGCAGATCCTTGCCGATGCCGAGCGCGGCCATTTGAGTTTCGCAGGTGCGGCGCAGGGCGCGGGCGTCGAACGGCTGCCCGTCCAGGGTCGCGGCGATTTCCGCCACGCGCTTGCTCAGGGTGTCGGGACTGATCGGCCGGCCGCGCGACAAAAACAGCGGCGGGTTCTGGTCCGGGTCGCCGTGGGCGCGCTTGGCGGTCCGGGCGGCCCGGTCCACTGCCCGCTCCACCAGGGCGGCGGCCAGGGCGCGGGCCTCGGGTCCAAGCGGCAGCAGGTGCGGGCGCGGCTCGCGGCGGCGGCCCTTGCCGTCCCACAGCAGCAGGGTGCCGGTTGCCGGGTCGAAGTCCCGCACGCGGGCGCGGGCCAGCTGGGCGAGGCGTTGCCCGCCCGCATAGAGCGCCAGCCGTAACGCACGGTCCGGCAGGTCGTCGCCCAGGGCGGCGGCGTAGGCCCGCAGTTCCGGGGCGGTCAGGGCGCGGTCGCCGGCCTGCACCGGCAGGGTGCCAATGACCTCCACCGGGTTCGCGCGCACGCCGAACGGGATCAGCGCGGCCGGCAGCTTGGGGTCATAGGGCGCCCGGCGGGCCGCAGTGAACGCGGCGTTCAGGTACGAGCGCAGCACGCCCGCCGTGCGCACCTTGCCGGCTTCCATCGGGCGGCGCACGATCAGCGCGATCTGCTCGGGGGTGATCTCGCGGGCGGGCGTCGCGGCCAGTTCGGCAAAGTCGGCCACGTCGAACAGGTGAACCCGAAACGCGCTACGCGCATCCCCCGCCGATTTCTTGCCCTGCGCCTGCAGGTGCGCGGCGTAGGTCTCGCACAGGGCGCGCAGGGTGTACCGCTCCCGCGCCTTGCGCTCCCGCTCGGCATCGGACCGGGCGGCCTCCGCGGCGGCCCTGCGCTCGCGTTCCGCCTGCACCGGGTCGGTTCCCTTGTCGACCGACTGGCGCAGGGTGGCGGCCTCTTTGCGGGCCGCCTGCAGACTCCAGGTGCCGACCGCGCCGATGGTAGTGATGCGATCCTTGCCGCCCACCAGATAGCGCAGCACGAAGGTTTTCGAACCGCTCGCCATGATCCGCACGCCGAACCCCTTGGGGGCGTCGCGGTGCCCGTCGAACAGAAACCGCTTGCCCTTGGCGGGAGATTCAGCGGCCCGGATCAGGGCCTCGGTGAGCGGTTCGGGGCCGCTTTTTGTATGGTTGTCAGTTGGTGCCATGTTCGACCTTGCCACAGTTTTGCCACAGTTGACGTGCGCAAAGGATAGCCTAGCGTGTCCTTTCGTGTCAGGTGGTAACAAGTTATTTCACACAAAAACAGTGGCTTGTGACTGTGGCACGCGCAAGGCATTGATCGGGAAGGGTGCGGGAAAACGGCAAATTCTGACTTTTAATCAGTTGGTCGCAGGTTCGAATCCTGCACGACCCACCATCTTTCGAGTGCTCAGGTGCGCCGGCTGCGCGGCAATTCCCAAGCGGGAATATGCACCGCCGTGACACGGCGCCCGCGGCGTGCCATGCGGCGGACCGCGACCCGATCAACCCGTCCCGCCGGTTGCGTGCCCGTGCTAACATTCGTCGTCACGCGAACGGACGGTAGCGGTGCTTTTCGGCACGCACACCCCGGATCTCAGCCATCGGACCAACGCCGCATGTACACAGTCAGTCGCCCGCATTTCCCGATCCTGCTTGGCTGCGCCCTGCTGCTCAGCGGTTGCGCCATGTCGCCCGACAAGCCGCAAGGCGAGGGGGCCGAGATAGTCTCCTTGGTCGACGAAGCGGCATCGCCCGAGCAGCTACTGCTCCTGCTCATGGGCACTGCCTCGTGCGGCGAGGCGTTCCGGCTGGGCGATGGCGTCAGCGCCGGGCTGGACAGTCTCTATTCCGCGGCCAGCGGGCGCAATTGCCGGCCGGCGCGGTTGCAGTTTGCCGATGGGCGCACGCA
>JBFZDU010000279.1:0-4260 GCA_041307205.1 Gammaproteobacteria bacterium
GATCTACAGCGACACCAGGCCCAGGATCAGGACATAGATGGCGCGCAGGCTCAGGTGCACGGCCTCGGGCAAATAGGCGCTGGCGCCCACCAACATCACCGCGACCGCGAACAGCACGATCCCGAGCAGTACCCGGGCGGGCCGGCCCGCGCGGCAGGCCGGGTCGGCGCCGCAGACCAGCAGCTGCAGCAGCGGGGCTGCCAGCAAGGAGCCGATTACCCCCAGCAGGGGCGCCGCCAGCGGGGCCGCGCCGCCGATGGCGAGGCCGCTGGCGATGGCGCCGATACCCGCCACCCAGGGCAGGCGTAGAGCGTACATGCGCGCGACCATGGTCGCGCTCGCGGGCGGCAGTTCAGCAGCGCCGTACTTCTCGCGCAGCCAGCCGCCCAGGCCCAGGGCGATCGGCAGCAGGACGATCAGGCTGACGACGGCCACCGCCGTGGTGCGGACCGGGTCGAATGCCAGCTGTTTGTCCGGCGCCGGCAAGGGTTCGCCCTGGCCGGTCAGCGGCTGCAGGCTGGCGAGGGCGATTTCCCAGACCGGCGCACCGCGGGTCAGCAGCGCGCGCGAGATCACCGACTGGCGTTCCTGCTGGATCTGGTCGATCAACTCCTTGCCGCCGAGTGCCAGCAACCGGCACATGCCCTGCTGACGCTCGATCTTCTTGCGTTCGTCTTCCAGTTCGCGGCGGCGCTGCCGGACGTCGGCGGCCTCGGTCTCGGCGACCGGCCCGAGCGCCTCGAGCTTCAGGCGCGTGGCCTCCAGGGCGCTGCCGGCGGTCGTGATGCACTCCTCGGCGCCGCGGCGCAGGTCCAACACCTCGCGGTAGCGCTCGCCCACCCGGTCCAGCGTCGGTGGCTGCCGATCCCAGACCTGCACCTCGCGCTGCAGCCGTTCGAGCTGGCGCTCGGCCTGGGCCGGCCAGTCGCCGTCGGTCTTGGTTTGGGCGAGGCCCGGACCGACCGCGAACAGCCAGCCACAGAGCAGGAGCAGGATGCGGGTTCTCATGCGCCTTATTCTGACACTGCGCCGGCGGCGCGGTCAGTGCTGCTCGCGATGGGCGGCGAACGACATCCTGTCCAATACACCCATCAGCACCGCCGACACCACGAAGGTCAGATGGATGATGACGTACCACATCAGCTTGTCGTTCTCGATCTGCGGGGCGTTCATGAAGGCGCGCAGCAGGTGAATGGAGGAAATGGCGACGATCGAGGCGGCGACCTTGAGCTTGAGCGTGCCGGCGTCCAGTTTGCCCAGCCAGCCGAGCTTTTCGGTGTCCTGGTCGATGTCGATCCGCGATACAAAGTTCTCGTAACCGGAGAACATCACCATCACCACCAGGCTCGCCACCAGTACCATGTCGATCATGGCCAGAATGGTGAGGACCATGTCGGCCTCGGCCATGATCCAGACATGGGAGAGGACGTGATAGGCCTCCTGGAAGAACTTGATGCCCAGGGCGATCAGGGCCAGCGACAGGCCCAGATAGACGGGGGCCAGGATCCAGCGGCTCGCAAACAAGGCTTTTTCGATCAGGCGTTCCATGACTTCGCTCGCTAGCTGATGAGGGTGTAATTGGCGGGGCATTCTAACCGAGCCGGCGCACTGACCGCGTGAACGCGCTGCCACCTTTCCCGGTCCTGGTCCTGGGGCTGGTGCTGATCCTGATCGGCACCCGCCGCTGCGGCCGGTTGCGCCTGGCGGTGTGGCAACTGGTCGCGGGCGGCGCCGTCGCGGTGCTGTTGGCCGGCGACTTGACCCCGCAGCGCGCGCTGCAGGCCGTCGACTGGGACGTGATGGCCTTTCTGTTCGGGATGTTCGTGCTCGGCGGCGGCCTGGTCGACAGCGGTTATCTCTACGCCGTCGCGCACCGCGCCCTGGCGCGGGCCCGCAGCACCCAGGCGCTGGTGTTCTGGCTGGTCGGCGGCGCCGGGCTGGCCTCCGCGGTGCTGATGAACGACACCCTGGCGATCATAGGTACCCCGCTGATGCTGCGCATGGCGGCGGCGCACGGTCTGCCGGCCCGGCCGCTGCTGCTCGGGTTGTGCCTGGCGGTGACGACCGGGGGCGTGCTGAGTCCGATCGGCAACCCGCAAAACCTGTTGGTGGCCGCCCACCTGGCGGCGCCCTTTCCGGCCTTCCTGTGGCACCTGGGTCCGCCGACCCTGCTCTCCCTGGGGCTGGTGTATCTGGCGCTGCGCCTCGGCTACCGGCGTGATTTTCACGCCGTGCCGCTGGTGCACACGGCCGCGCCCCTGCGCGATCCGGCGTTGGCCCGGCGTGCCCGCCTTGGGCTGCTGCTGGTGTTGGGCATGGTGGTGCTCAAGGTGCTGCTGCTGGCCCTGTTGCCGAGCGGGCGGATGCCGTTCGCCGCCATCGCACTCGCCGGGGCGCTGCCGGTGTTGCTGTACCGGCCGGGGCTGGGGGCGCGGCTGCGGCGCCTGGACTGGGGCACGCTGGTGTTCTTTCTCGGCCTGTTCGTGCTGCTGGCGGCGGTGTGGGACAGCGGTTTCGTGCAGCAGCGGCTCGGCGGGGTGGACCCGGCCGCGCCGCTGGCCGTGGCCGTGGCCGGCCTGGTGGGTAGCCAGTTGATCTCCAACGTGCCCCTGGTGGCCCTGTACCTGCCGTTGCTGCAACTGGCCGGGGCCGGACCGGACACTTACCTGTTGCTCGCCGCCACGGCGACCCTGGCGGGCAACCTGACCTTGCTCGGTGCCGCCAGCAACATCATCGTGCTGCAGGCCGCGGAGCGGCGGGGCGAGACCTTCGGGCAATGGGAATTCATGCGCATCGGCGTGCCGCTTACCCTGTTGCAGCTCGGGCTTTACGCCGGTTGGCTGCGCCTGCTCGGGTCCTGATCCGGGCAAGCCCGCCCGCTCAATCGTGCTCGAAGCGATAGAACAGGTCCACGGCCTGCTCGGTGCTGGCACGGCTCTCCAGGTCGAGGTGTTCGCTCAGCCGCAGCCGCAGCAACACGGCCCCCAGGGGGTTGAACAGGCCTTGTGTGTAGCCGAGGTAGAGGTCCGGATTGAGGTATTTGCCGAGCAGCAGCGCGCTGCCCTCCACGCCTTCGGTACCGCTCTCGAAGCGCAGCTCGTCGAGCCCCAGGCGGCTGCCCAGTTGCTGCAGCAGGGGTTCGCCCTTGGACAGTCCCAGCGACAGCGCGGCGGCGGCGATCTGCGCGCCTTCCTGCTGGCTGGTCTGGTCCAGGCCGCGGCCGGACAGCAGGTAGGCCAGGGCTTCGGCCTCGGGCAGCGCCGGCTCGCTGTAGATGCGCGGCCGCGGTTTGGCGAGCGGGCCGCTCATTGCCAGGTAGGCATTGACCCGGCCATCGATGGACTTGCGCACGGCGCGCAGGTCGATCTCTGGGTTGTCCGGCGGGCCGGCGAACAGCAGCCGCCCCTGTTCGACCTTGAGGTTCTGGCCATAGGCCTTGTAGGCGCCGTCGCGCAGTTCGATCTTGCCGTGCAGCCGTGGCCCTTTGGCATCGACCGCCGCGTCCAGCACGCCGGTCAGGCCGGTGCTCAGGCCGAAGCCCTTGAAGCTGACCTCCTTGCCGAGTTCGACCTGCACCGCCGCCGTCAGATTGGGTGGCCCGCCGCGGCCCGGCGGTGGCTCCTCGCCGACCACGATCTCGTCGTCCGAGACGCTTACGCTGCCGCTCGGCAGTTCTTTCAGCTCGATGCGCGCCTTGGGCACCAGCAGCCGGCCGGACAGATGGTAAGGCCCCTGCCCCTGCAGCCGCAGCTCGGGCGAGATCTCCACCAGGGCCTCGGGGAGCTGGGCGACCTGGAAGTTTTTCCCGGAGACGCTCAGTTCGACCGCGGGTCCGCCGGCCGCCGCCGGGTCCAGGGTGCCGGCCAGGATCAGGCGCCCGGCGCCCGAGCTGACGCCGCCGTCGAGTGCCAGCGGCCCTTGTCCGTCGCCGCGCAGCTGCAGCGCGATGTCCTTGAGTTCCAGCCCGGCGGCCGGCAGGCGGGCGCTGGCATCGAGCACCTGCAACAGGCCCTGGCCGCGCGGGGCATCCAGGGTGCCGGCGAGGTTCAGGTCGAGACGCAGCTGGCCCTGGACCGCCTCCAGGGTGGGGACGAAGCCCTCGACCAGGCGCAGGTCGGGGAAGCTGGCACTGAGCTCCCCGCCAAGGGCGCGAGCCGGTCCCGCGCCCAGGGTGACGCGGGCGTTGGCGCGACCGCCGTCACCCAGTCGCAGTTGGAGTTCCGCAACGCCCTGATCCTCAGTGAAGCGTGCGCTCACCTT
>JBFZDU010000280.1:0-4973 GCA_041307205.1 Gammaproteobacteria bacterium
GTTCGACCAGGGCGGTCAGGTCTTCGACCAGGGCCCAGGGATAGGTGATCCAGCGCCACTTGACGATCCGCTGCGCGTGGTAGTCGGGGGTCATGAGCGCAGTCTGCTTGTGATGCAGCACGGCGGTGCGCAACGCGGCGGGCTCGCCCCTTGACGCGAGATGCTGCAGCGCGGCCGCAAAGGTGTCGCCGGAGTCGCTGACGTCGTCGACCAGCAGAACGCGCCTGCCGGCAATGTCTGCCGGGAACGGATAGCGCACCACGGCGGTCGGCAGCCGGTCCGGCCCGCGGTAGTGTTCGATCTTGAGGCCGACCAGGTCCATGATGCCGAAATAATCGGCCAGGATGCGGGCCGGCGGATAACCGCCGCGGGTGATGGCGATGATCAGATCCGGCCGGTCGCCCGCGCCGTGAATCTTGCCGTAGAGGATCCCGCACAGGCGGACGAAACGGGGCCAGCTGACGTATTCGATGTGCATGGCGGGCTCAGGCATGAACGGTGCTGCGGTTGTGTCTGTTGGTGCGGCGGCGCAAGCGGGCTGGGGTTGGTGATGATCCAGCATGAAGCTGCTGCATGCCGGCCCGTTGTCGCAGGACAACTTAATGTAGCAGGCTAAGGTATGGGCGATAGCCTTTGGCCAGGTGCAGTGCCAGGAGCTCAGGTCGATGCGGGATGATCCCGATCGCAATGCCGAACGCCAGGTGATGCTGGACGATATCCAGGCCCTGGTCGGTCTCACCCGCGGCCACACGGGCGTGGCGTCGCTCGCGTCGTCGGTGCTGGAGGCCATGCGCCGGGTGCCGCGCCATCGGTTCGTTCCCGATCACCTGCAGGACCTCGCCTATGCGGACGGCCCCCTGCCCATAGGGCATGGCCAGACCATTTCCCAGCCGTTCATCGTTGCGCTAATGACTCAGTTGTTGGCGGTGGACGCACACGCCCGGGTACTCGAAGTCGGCACCGGTTGCGGCTATCAGTGCGCCGTCCTCGCGGAGCTCGCACGCGAGGTATTTTCGATCGAACTGGTCGAGCCGCTCGCCCGTGCGGCGGCGGCTCGCCTGGCCGCCCTCGGCTACGAGAATCTGCAGGTGCGGCAAGGCGACGGCTACCTTGGCTGGCCGGAGCAGGCCCCGTTCGACGGCATCCTGGTGACGGCCGCGGCCCCGCATGTGCCCCAGCCGCTGGTCGAGCAGCTGCGCCCGGGGGCCAACCTGGTCATCCCCGTGGACCGCGGTTTCGGACAACAGCTGGTCGTGCTGCGCAAACGCGATGATGGCGGTGTGGACGCGCGCGATGTGCTGCCCGTGGCATTCGTTCCTTTGTTGCGGGCCTGATGCCCTGCCTAGGCCGCGCCGCGCACGGCAGCTCGGCCGGCTCTCTGCCCGGCGCCGCGAGGGACGGCAGCGTACGCGGCTTGGTGCGCGCAATGTGCGCCGCCTAATTGCCCTTGGTGCCCAGCAACTGCATGAATTCCAGTGGGAAGGGGAACACCAGGGTGGCGCTCGGACTGTTGCCGACCTCGTTGAGCGTTTGCAGATAGCGCAGCTGCATGCTGGCGGGGTTCTGCATCAGGATCGCGGCGGCGGCGCCCAGCTTCTCCGCTGCCTGCAGTTCGCCCTCGGCATGGATGACCTTGGCGCGCCGCTCGCGCTCGGCCTCGGCCTGCTTGGCGATGGCGCGGACCATGGTTTCGTTCAGATCGACATGCTTGATCTCGACATTGGAGACCTTGATCCCCCAGGCGTCGGTCTGGCGGTCGAGAATCTCCTGGATGTCGAGGTTGAGCTGTTCGCGGCTGGTGAGCATTTCGTCGAGCTCATGGGCGCCGAGCACCGAGCGCAGGGTGGTCTGGGCGAGCTGGCTGGTGGCGCCGTGGTAATCCTCGACCTGGATGACCGCACGCTCGGGGTCGACCACGCGGAAATAGACTACTGCGTTCACCTTGACCGACACGTTGTCGCGGGAGATCACGTCCTGGCTCGGGACATCGAGCACCACAGTGCGCAGGTCCACACGCACCATCTGCTGGATGATGGGGATGATGATAATCAGCCCTGGGCCCTTCACGCGCTGGAAGCGGCCGAGGAAAAACACCACGGCGCGTTCGTACTCGCGCAGCACGCGCAGCGAACTGGCCAGCAGTCCGAACAGGAGCAGCACCACCAGGAACGGCACCATCGTCGCTGAACTAAGCATCGTCCACCTCCTCGATTGTGAGTAGCAAACCATCCATACCGACCACCCGCACGCGCTGGCCGCGCCGCACCGGCCGTGCGCTCTGCGCCGTCCAGCTCTCGCTGTGCACGCGGATCCTGCCGCGAACAGCGAAATCCTCCAGTGCCTCGCCGACGGCCCCGATCATCTCTTCGGCCCCGCTGACTACGGGCCGGTGCCGGGTCTTGACGGCATAGCCGATGACCCCGACGAACAGGGCGAGGCTCAGGACCACGAAGCTGCCGATGACCGGCAGCGCCACACCGATCTGCCCGGCGTCGGCGCGAAACAGCAACAGCGAGCCGGCGGCGAACGCGATCGTGCCGCCGATGCCCAAGGCCCCGAAGCTGGGTACGAAGGCCTCCAGGGTCATGAAGGCGATGCCGAGGATCAGCAGCGCCAGGCCGGCAAAATTCACCGGGAGGGTCTGGAAGGCATACAGCGCCAGCACCAGGGCAATGGCGCCGCTCACGCCCGGCACCAGGGCGCCGGGGTTGGCGAGTTCGTAGATCAGCCCGTAGATGCCGATCAGCAGCAATACATAGGCAATGTTGGGGTCGGTCAGCACACCCAGGACCCGGGTGCGCCAGTTCGGTGCGTATGGCTGCGCGCTCAGGCCGGTGGTCTGCAGGGTCGTCGTCTTGCCCAGGACCTGTACGGTGCGACCGTCGAGCTGCGCCAGCAGATCAGCCAGGTCTGCCGCAACCAGCTCGATCACCCCGGCATCAAGCGCCTCGGCGGCGGACAGATTGGCGGCGCTGCGCACGGCCTGCTCCGCCCAGTCAGCGTTGCGGCCGCGCAATGTGGCCAGGCCCCGCAGGTAGGCCGCCGCATCGTTCACCAGCTTGCTGTCCATGCTGGGGCGGGGTGCGGCCCGGTCGCCCGGCGCGTCCTGGGCATCCCGGGAGGACCCCTCGTCCTGGGGGCGGGGGAGGCTCGGCAGGCCGCCGATCTGCACCGGGGTCGCGGAACCCAGGGTCGTGGCCGGTGCCATGGCCGCGACCTGGCTGGCCAGCAGGATGTAGGTGCCGGCGCTGGCGGCCCGGGCGCCGCTGGGTGCGACATATGCGACGACCGGAATGCGCGCGGCCAGGATCTCCTTGACGATATCGCGCATGGCGGCATCCAGTCCCCCGGGCGTATCCAGGCGCAATATCACCAGCGGCGCGTCCTGCGCCGCGGCCCAGGCAAAGCCGCTTTGCACATAGTCGGCGCTCGCCGGTCCGATGGCGCCCGTGATATCCAGCACCAGCGCCGGTCGGCCTTCGGCTATTGCCGCCACGCCGAACCAGGCCAGCAGTAACAGGACGAACGGGCAACGGATGGTGGTCGGCATGCTGCGCGGGCCTCCTACTTTGGCGCCGGGCGGCGGGCATAAAACCGCCTATGACCAAGCTACGCCGCCGCGCCGGGTCATGCAATGCGGCGCCGCGCCACCGGCGCGCCAGGAGTCGGCCTGGCCGGCGCGGCGTTTTCGCGCCGTCATCAAAACGTCATGAGCATTTGCTTTGCCGTATATATGAGACGCGTTATATTGCCGCGCATGAGCTTGTCCCCCGCCGCCTTTTTCTCTGCCCTGAGCAACGACACGCGCTTGCGTTGCCTGATGCTGCTGCTCAGCCATGACGAACTGTGCGTGTGCGAATTGACGCATGCCCTGGGAGCGGCCCAGCCGCATATCTCGCGGCACCTAGCGCAGTTGCGCGAAGTGGGCCTGGTGAGCGATCGGCGCGAGGGCTTGTGGATTCATTACCGCATCCATCCCGAACTGCCGGCCTGGGCCGCTCAGGTCCTGCGCCACACGGGCAAGGGCATCGCCGGCACGGCGCCGTTTGCTACCGATGCCGCGGCGCTGGCGCGAATGCCGAACCGGCCGGGCGCGCCGCGTTGCGCCTGAACCGAACAAACCAGCAAGAGAACCACAGCGCATGGCAGTGACCCTGGGTATCAATGGCTTCGGCCGCATGGGCCGGCTCGGCCTGCGGGCGGGGTGGGGCAGGGAAGGGCTGGATTTCGTCCAGGTCAACGAGATCGCGACCGATGCGGCCGGCGCGGCGCACTTGCTGCAATTCGATTCGGTGCATGGCACCTGGGGCCAGGACTGTGCGGCGGACGCTGATGCGCTGCGCGTCGGCGCCCGGCGGATCGCTTACAGCCGCAACGCCGGCATTGCCGAGACCGACTGGTCGGGCTGCGACCTCGTGATCGAGGCCACCGGCAAGCACCACAAGCAGCCCGGGGCGCTGCGAGCCTACTTCGAACAAGGGGTGAAGAAGGTGATCGTCGCCGCGCCGACCGACGGGGCCTTGAACCTCGTCTATGGCATCAACGATCAGCTGTACGATCCGGCCAGACATCACCTGGTGACGGCGGCCTCCTGCACCACCAATTGCCTGGCGCCGATCGTCAAGGTGATGCACGAGCGGATCGGCATAGTGCATGGCTGCATGACGACCATTCACGACCTCACCAACACTCAGACCATCGTCGACAAGGGCCACAAGGACCTGCGTCGGGCCCGTGCCTGCGGGCAGTCGCTGATTCCCACGACCACGGGTTCGGCGCGGGCCATCACCAAGATCTTTCCCGAACTGCAGGGCAAGCTGAACGGCCATGCGGTGCGCGTGCCGCTGCTCAACGCCTCGCTCACCGACTGCGTGTTCGAGATGAAGCGGCCGACCACGGTCGGCGAGGTGAACGGCCTGTTCGAGACATGGTCGAAGGGCAAGCTGAAGGGCATCCTCGGCTACGAGACGCGG
>JBFZDU010000281.1:0-8738 GCA_041307205.1 Gammaproteobacteria bacterium
AACCGCTGGACCCCGAGTTCCTGGCCCAGCTCAGCCAGGACGGCGGCGCCCAGCGCCTGGCCGACGAGCGGCCCGCGGCGCCACCCAGCCCACCGGCGATCGAACCCAAGCCCACCCCGGCGCGGGAAATCCAGCGCGCCGGGGCCCCGGAACCCGAGCTGCAACCGACCAAGCCGGTGCTGACGACCGAACGGGCGCCGCGCCGTGAACTGCGGCGCGAACCGGTGCCGCCGGTCGAAGCACCCAGCCAGCCGGATATCGCCCACCTGTTGGCCAGCACCCAGCAGGAAATTGATCGCCTCACCTCGGAATTGGACCGCCGCACCAGCAATGCCGCGCGACAGGAGCGGCGCAAGGCGATCAACGCCAGCACCCAGGAGTACAGGTACGCCGCCTACCTGGATGCCTGGCGCAAGAAGGTCGAGCGCATCGGCAATCTCAATTACCCCGACGAGGCGAAACGGCAGAAGCTCTACGGCAACCTGATCTTGCACGTTGCAATCCGTGCCGACGGCAGCGTCGAGCGCATCCGCGTGGTCAAGTCGTCGGGCCACAAGCTGCTGGATGACGCCGCGGTGCGGATCGTGGAACTGGCCGCCCCCTATGCGCCCCTCCCCGCCGACATCCGGAGCGAGATCGACGTGCTCGACATCACCCGCACCTGGCAGTTCCTAAGTGGTAATCGGCTGTTTTCCGGGCAGTAGGACCGGGTCCGGTGCCGGCTTGTAGTCGCGGCGGAGCGGCCCGATACTAGTTGCATGAACGACAGCGTCTCGCTCAAGAACCAGTTTCTGATCGCCATGCCCGGGCTGGACGACCCGAACTTTGCGCGCACCGTGACCTACATCTGCGAACACGGCGAGCACGGCGCCATGGGCATAGTGGTCAACCGCCCCTCGGACCTGCAGCTGGTGGACGTGCTGGAGCACATGCAGATTCCCCCGCCCGCCGCCGGGCGCGGCGAGCAGATCGTCTATCTCGGTGGCCCGGTGGAGACCGAGCGCGGCTTTGTGCTGCATACCCCTACGGAGGAATGGGACTCGACCCTGGCGGTGACCGAGGAGATCAGCATCACCACCTCCCGCGACGTACTCGAGGCCATGGCGCGCGGCGCCGGTCCGGCCAAGAGCCTGATCGCCCTGGGTTACGCCGGCTGGGGGGCCGGACAACTGGAAGACGAACTGCAGCACAATGCCTGGCTGAGCGGGCCGGCCGACCTCGGCATCCTGTTCGATCTGCCCGCGGAACAGCGCTGGGCGGCGGCGGCGCGCCTGCTCGGGATCGACGTGCGACTGGTCAGCACCGAGGCGGGCCACGCCTGAGCGGGCCCGGACCGGGCGCTAACACGCGATGGGCACCCTGCTCGGTTTCGACTTCGGCACCCGCAAGATCGGCGTGGCCGTGGCAGAGACCCTGACCGGCACGGCCTCGCCGCTGCTCACCCTCCCCGCCGTGCAGCAGCGCCCCGACTGGGAGCGGATCGGCGCGCTGATTGCTGAATGGCAGCCCGAGGCCCTGATCGTCGGCCACCCCTTCGAGATGACCGATCGCGAGGCCGCGGCGGCCCCCGGCGCCCAGCGCTTCGCCCGTCAACTCGCCGGACGTTACCGCCTGCCCGTGCACCTGATCGACGAGCGCCTCACCACGCGCGAGGCCTGGGACCGCCTCGGCCGCGCCGCACATCGCAACGGCCTGCGCGTGGACGCGGTGGCGGCACAGCTGATCCTGGAGACCTGGCTTGAAGAGAGGGCCTAGGGCCGAGAGGCTTGGTGCGGCTGCGCCGCCGGCTTATTTGAGGAAAAACCGAGCCCGCTTGGGAGGGGTGGGACGCGGGGACCCCAAGTCCTCGCCCTTCGCCCCTTGGCCCTCTCCCTCGGCCCGATTTTTATAAAGCCCTCGGCCCGGTTTTCTATGCTCCTGCCGGTTGTCCGACCGCCCGCCCGGGCGGATACAATAGCCGCCACCCCACACGTCACGACCACGCCATGACCACCCGACCCTTCATGCAGCACGACGCCATCCTGGGCCTGATCGAAGGTATGGCCGGGCTGTTGCACAGCCGGCTCGCGGCGCGCGGCATCACCGACCCGGCGATGATCGGCATCCACACCGGGGGCGTCTGGGTCGCCAAGCACCTGCACCGGCTGCTCGGTCTCCAGGAACCGCTCGGCACCCTGGACATCAGCTTCTACCGGGACGACTTCACCCGCATCGGTATGAACCCGCAGGTACGGCCGTCGAGCGTGCCGTTCGAGGTCGAGGACCGCCACATCGTGCTGGTCGACGACGTGCTGCAGAGCGGCCGCACCATCCGCGCCGCGTTGAACGAAATCTTCGACTTCGGGCGCCCCGCCTCGGTGCTGCTGGTCACCTTGATCGAACGCAGCGGCCGCGAGCTGCCGATCCAGGCGGACGTAGTGGGTCTGGAACCGCCACTGACCGCGAATGAGCACATCCGCCTGAACGGACCCGACCCGCTGACGCTGGAGATCGCGGGCAACCGCATGTCGCGGCACGAGGCCTCTAACAGCGACAGCGGAGACGTATGAGATGGCGGCTGCAGCGCGCAACATCCAACTCGACGACAAGGGACGACTGAAGCATTTCCTGACCATTGAGGGCCTGAAACGGGAACTGCTGACCGAGATCCTGGACACCGCCGAGTCGTTCGCCACCCTACCCGGCCGCCCGGTGAAAAAAGTGCCGCTGCTGCGCGGCAAGATCATCACCAACCTGTTCTTCGAGACCAGCACCCGGACCCGCACCACCTTCGAGCTGGCCGCCAAGATGCTGTCGGCCGACGTGCTCAATCTCAACATCAGCACCTCCGCCACCACCAAGGGCGAGACTCTGCTGGATACCTTGCGCAACCTCGAAGCCATGCACAGCGACATGTTCGTGGTACGGCATGCCCAATCCGGCGCCGCTCACTTCATCGCCAGCCACGCCGCACCCGGGGTAAGTGTGATCAACGCCGGTGACGGCCGCCACGCCCACCCCACCCAGGCGATGCTGGACATGTTCACGATCCGCAAGCACAAGGGCGACTTTGCCCCGCTCAAAGTCGCCATCGTCGGCGACATCCTGCATTCGCGCGTCGCCCGTTCGCAGATCCTGGCACTCAATACCCTGGGCGTCACCGAGGTGCGGGTGATCGGCCCGCGCACGCTGCTGCCCACCGAGGCGCGGGCACTCGGGGTGCACGTCTACCACAACCTCGCGGACGGGGTGCGCGACGTCGACGTGGTGATCATGCTGCGGCTGCAGCGCGAACGCATGGAAGGCGCGCTGCTGCCGTCCGAGCACGAGTACTTCCGACTCTACGGTCTGACCGAGGAGCGCCTGGAGCAGGCCAAACCGGACGCCATCGTGATGCACCCCGGCCCGATGAACCGCGGCGTCGAAATGGACTCGGCTGTGGCCGACGGCCCCCGTTCGGTGATCCTGCAGCAGGTCAGCTACGGGATCGCTGTGCGCATGGCGGTCATGTCCATGGCCATGCAGGTGCGCGACAGCGGGGGTACGGCGTGAGCTGGGCGGGCACTTTCAGCATCGTCGGCGGGCGCTTGATCGACCCTGCCAACAGCATCGACGACCAGCTCGACCTGCATATCGCCGAAGGCCGCATCCTCAGCGTCGGCAAGGCGCCGCCGGGCTTCGAGCCGGAACACATCATCCAGGCGCACGGCCGGGTGGTCTGCCCCGGCCTGGTCGACCTGGCGGCGAGCCTGCGCGAGCCCGGCCAGGAGCACAAGGCCACCATCGCCAGCGAGAGCGCGGCGGCGGCGCGCGGCGGCATCACCACCCTGATCTGCACCCCGGACACCGACCCGGTGATCGACACCCCTGCGGTCTGGGAACTGATCCGCCGCCGCGCCAAGGCCGCCGGCCGGGCGCGGGTGCTGGCGGTCGGCGCCCTCACCCAGGGCTTGCGGGGCGAGCAACTGGCCGAGATCGCCGCGCTCAAATCGGCCGGTTGCGTCGCCGTCGGCAATGCCACCCGGCCGCTCGCCAGCACCCTGGTGGAACGCCGCGCCCTGGAATACGCCGGCACCTTCGGTCTGACCGTGTTCCTGCGACCCGAAGACCGCCACCTCAAGGCCGGCGGCTGCGCCCACGAGGGCGCGGTAGCGACCCGACTGGGGCTGCCGGGAATCCCGTCTGCCGCCGAAACCGTGGCCGTCGCCCGCGACCTGGCCTTGGCCGAACACACTGGCGCCAGCGTGCACTTCCGCAGCCTGTCGACCGCGACCGCGGCGCGCATGGTGCGTGATGCCATCGCCGCCAAGCTCCAGGTCAGCGCGGACGTGGCGATCCACCAGCTGCACCTGACCGAGCAGGACGTGGACGGTTTCGACGCGTCCTGCCACGTAAGCCCGCCGCTGCGCACACTGGGCGACCGCGCCGCGTTGCGCGCCGCGGTCCGCGACGGCACCATCGGGGTGATCTGCTCCGACCACCAGCCGCACGACCCCGATGCCAAGGAGGCGCCCTTTCCCGAAACCGCGCCCGGCATCTCCGGTCTGGAAACCCTGCTGCCACTGACCCTGCGCTTGGTCGAGGAAGGCGTGATGGACCTGCCAACCGCGCTGGCGCGGCTGACCAGCGGACCGGCACGGGTGGTCGGCCTGCCGTTCGGGCAGCTGAGCCCGGGGGCGATCGCGGACATCTGCGTGTTCGACCCGCGGGCGGTCTGGACCCTGCGTCGGGAGGCCATGGCCAGTGCCGGCCGCAACACCCCCTTCGCTGGCTGGGAATTCCACGGCCGGGTGACCCACACCCTGTTCGAAGGTCGCCTGGTACACGCGGCCGACACGGTTCCGACATGAACGACAAAGCGCACCGCGGCACCCTGTTCCTCGAAGAGGCCCTGATCCTGGCGCACCAGGCCCATGCCGGCGACCAATTCGTACTGCGCTTGCAGGCGCCCGAATGCGCCCGCCGCGCCCAGCCCGGGCAATTTGCGCACCTGTGCGTGCACCCGCAACGACCACTGCGCCGCCCCATCTCCATCATGCGGGTGGATGCCGCTGCCGGCTGGGTGGAGTTCCTGTACAAGGTCGTCGGTGACGGCACGCGGCTCTTGGCGCAGCGCCAGGCCGGAGAGTCGCTCAGCTGCCTGGGGCCGATCGGCGTACCCTTTAGCGTGCGCGAGCGTCGGCCGCTGCTCATCGGCGGTGGGGTCGGCATGCCGCCGATGATCTTTCTCGCCGACCGGCTGCGCACGACCGCCGCCCAGCCCCTGGTCATACTCGGCTCCGAGGTGCCATTCCCCTTCACCGCCCGCCCATCACAGATCCTGGTCCCCGGTCTGCCCGAGGGCGTGATCGCCGCCATGCCGCTGCTGGACGACTGGGGCGTGGCCTCGCGCCTCGCCAGCCGCCAGGGTTATCCCGGCTGCCATCCCGGCTATGTCACGGACCTGGCGCGCCGCTGGCTGGACAACCTCGATACCTCGGCCCGGGCCGAGGTGGCCCTGTACGCCTGCGGCCCCCACCCCATGCTGGAGGCGGTGGTGCAGGTGGCACGTGACTATGGCTTGCCGGTCCAGGTGTCGCTGGAGGAGTTCATGGCCTGCGCCGTCGGCGGCTGTGCCGGCTGCGTGGTGGAGGTGCAAACGGCAGCCGGCCCGGCCATGCAGCGGGTCTGTGTGGACGGGCCGGTGTTTGACGGTTATGCGGTGTTTGGTTGAGGGCCGCCGCCAGCGGCTGCGGCATCACCCTTCATCCACGAACCCGATCGCGTCCTGGTCGCGCAGCCGCGAACCCGGACGGTTGTCGCCGAGCTTGATCATCAGTCGCACTTCATTGGACGAGTCGGCGTAGGCCAGGGCGTCTTCCTCGCTGATCTCGTTGCGTACATAGGCCTCGTACAGGGCCTGGTCGAAGGTCACCATCCCCTGCTCGCGTGAGCGTTTCATCAAGTCCTTGAGCTTGTGCACGTCGCCCTTGCGAATCAGGTCCGAGGCGAGCGGGGTGTTGAGCAGGATCTCGACCACGGCGCGCCGACTCGCGCCGTCGGGTTTGCGTACCAGCTGCTGGGCGACGATGCCGCGCAGGTTCAGCGACAGGTCCATCAGCACCTGGTCGCGCTGCTCCTCCGGAAAGAAGTGCAGGATCCGGTCCAGCGCCTGGTTGGCGTTGTTGGCATGCAGGGTGGTCAGCACCAGGTGCCCGGTCTCGGCGAAGGTGATCGCGTGTTCCATGGAGGTCCGGGTACGGATCTCGCCAATCATGATCACGTCGGGCGCCTGGCGCAGCGTGTTGCGCAGGGCCACCTCGTAGGACTCGGTGTCGACGCCGACCTCACGCTGAGTGACGATGCAGCCCGCGTGGCTGTGGATGTACTCGATCGGGTCCTCGATGCTGATCAGGTGCCCGGAGCTGTTCTGGTTGCGATAGCCCACCATCGCGGCCAGCGTGGTCGATTTGCCCGTCCCGGTCGCACCGACGAAGAACAGGATGCCGCGCTTGGTCATGGCCATGTCGCGCAGGATCGGCGGCAACGCCAGTTCCTCGAAGCTCGGGATGTGCGTCTCGATGCGCCGCAGCACCATGCCCACGGCATCGCGCTGCACGAAGGCGCTGACCCGGAATCGCCCCATGCCCTCGACCCCGAAGGCGAAGTTGCACTCCTTGGTGTGGTGGAATTCGTCACGCTGCGAGGGCGACATCAGTCCCAGCGCCAGTTCCCGCGTCTGCTTGTCGGTCAGCTTGGTCTTGGAGACAGGCGTGATGCGCCCGTGCACCTTGATGCTCGGCGGCACCTCCGCCGTGATGAACAGGTCCGAGGCCTTCTTCTGGACCATCATCTTCAAAATGTCGTTGAAATCCATCTGTACCCTCCCTCCTGGGGGATATCGGCGGTTAGGGCCGATCTTGGCACCGCCGGTCGCGCCCGGTGCCCGAAGTTTGATTCAGGCCGTGACGCCGTTCGCTGTCATGAAACGACCCGGCGCCATGCCCCTGTCCCGCGCCGCCCGGCCCTCTGCCGGGTGGCGCGGAGAGTAAACCGGCGCTGCGCGCCGGCCCGAGTTAAGCAAAGGTCTCCTTGTTGACCGCCCGCGCCCGCGCGTCCTGCTTGGTGATCAGCCCTTTGCGCAGCATGTCCTGCATGCACTGGTCCAGGGTCTGCATGCCGAAGGCCTGGCCGGTCTGGATCGCCGAGTACATCTGCGCCACCTTGTCCTCGCGGATCAGGTTCCGGATGGCCGGGGTGCCAATCATGATTTCATGTGCCGCCACCCGCCCGCCGCCGATCTTTTTCAGCAGGGTCTGGGAGATGACCGCGCGCAGCGACTCCGACAGCATCGACCGCACCATGCCTTTCTCGCCGCCTGGGAACACGTCGATGATGCGGTCGATGGTCTTGGCGGCGGAACTGGTGTGCAGGGTACCGAACACCAGGTGCCCGGTTTCGGCGGCGGTCAGCGCCAGGCGGATGGTTTCCAGGTCGCGCAACTCGCCGACCAGGATGATGTCGGGGTCTTCACGCAGGGCCGAGCGCAGGGCCTCGCTGAAGCCGAGGGTATCGCGGTGCACCTCGCGCTGGTTGATCAGGCATTTCTTGGACTGGTGCACAAATTCGATCGGGTCCTCGATGGTGAGGATGTGCCCATACTCCGACTCGTTCTTGTAGTCCATCATCGCCGCCAGCGTGGTGGACTTGCCGGAACCGGTCGGGCCGGTGACCAGCACCAGCCCACGCGGGTTGTCGCAGACGTTCTTGAAGATCGCCGGGGCATTCAGATCATCCAGGGTCAACACCTTGGAGGGGATGGTGCGGAACACGCCCGCGGCGCCGCGGTCCTGGTTGAATGCGTTGACGCGAAACCGTGCCAACCCCGGGATCTCGAACGAGAAATCGACTTCCAGGAACTCCTCGTAGTCCTTGCGCTGCTTGTCGTTCATGATGTCGTACACCAGCGAGTGCACGGACTTGTGATCGAGCACCGGGACGTTGATCCGCCGGATGTCGCCGTCGACGCGGATCATCGGCGGCAGGCCCGCGGACAGGTGCAGGTCGGATGCGTTGTGTTTGACGCTGAAGGCAAGCAGTTCGGCGATGTCCATCAATCCCCCAAGGGCGACCGCGGGGTGCGCGCCCCTGCATAGTTCTCGTTTAAGATCGGCAGAACTTTACCCCCGGCTGCCAGTTCAACGCCAACCACCATGTCCGACATCGCCCAGCAACTGCGCGCCGTGCGGGAACGGATCGCGGCCGCGGCCCGGGCCAGCGGCCGCGACCCCGGCGCGGTGCAGCTGCTCGCGGTCAGCAAGACTAAACCAGCCGCGGCCGTCGCGACGGCCTATGCGGCCGGCCAGCGCGCCTTCGGCGAGAGCTACGTGCAGGAGGCCCTGGACAAGATCGCGACGCTCGCCGAGTTGGACATCGAGTGGCATTTCATCGGCCGCCTGCAGTCCAACAAGACCCGCGCGGTGGCCGAGCACTTCGCCTGGGTGCACAGCCTGTCCGAGCTGCGCCACGCCGAACGCCTGGCGACCCAGCGCCCAGCCGCGCTCGGCGCGCTCAACGTCTGCCTGCAGGTCAATCTCAGCGGCGAGGACAGCAAGGGCGGCGTCAGCGCGGCCGGGCTGGCGCCACTCGCCCAGGCGGTCGCCGCGCTGCCGGGGCTGCGCCTGCGCGGGCTTATGACGCTGCCCGATCCTGACCGCCCGCGTGCAACCCAGCGCGCCACTTTCCAGCGGCTGGGCGAACTGCGCGACGCACTGAACGCC
>JBFZDU010000282.1:0-3807 GCA_041307205.1 Gammaproteobacteria bacterium
ACCGGAGCGCCGCTTCACCGCCAAAACCCGCCCTGGAGTCCGGCCGGCCCGACCCGGCCCGCTGCCGCGGTGGGCGGCGCCCTGCGGCAGGCCCGCCTCCTCGTCGATTGCGCGGGACGCCGTCGGGCGCTCCGGTTGCGCCCTGGTTTGCCGCCGGCGGGGTGGCCGTGCGGACCACTGCCGTGGCCCCGCTGATCGAGTCTGCGACCTGGGCCACGATTTGCCTGATGATCCTGCCGTCCCGGGTGCTGGTAGAATCCCCGCTTTGGTCGGCGCGTGGCGACTGCAGGGCCATGGCGCCGGACCATCGTGCGTACCCCGCGGCCCTTGCCCTGGGCCCTGCGGGTGGCGGGCGGGGTGGCGTCGGAACATCGCCCCGTGCCGGTTCAGGTCGAGCGGGAAGCGCAGCTAAAGGCAGTCCAAATGGATAAGAAAGTCGCAATTGTCGGTTACGCCTACCGCCTCCCGGGCGTGGCCGGTGGTGATCTGTGGGCCAGCCTGTGCGCCGGGCGCGACCTGGTGAGCCAGGTGGCCGCCGACCGCTTGGGACAGGCCGCCTACCTGCACCCCGCCAAGTCGCAGCCGGGCACCACCTATACCTTCGCGGCCGGTTCGATCGGCGACGTGGCTGGGTTCGACGCGGCCTTTTTCGGCATCGCGCCGCGCGAAGCCGAGCAGATGGACCCGCAGCAGCGGCTGTTGCTCGAACTGTCCTGGGAGGCCTTCGAACACGCCGGCATCCGGCCGTCGGACCTGCGTGGCAGCCGCGGCGCGGTGTACATCGGGTTTTCCGGGTCGGACTATTCTTATCGGCGCGCCGACGACATGGCCTCCATCGATGCCTCCACCATGACCGGCATCACCGGGAGCATCGCCGCCAACCGCATCTCCTACCAGTTCGACCTGCGCGGCCCGAGTATGGCGGTGGACACCGCCTGTTCTTCCACCCTGGTGGCCTTTCACCTGGCCTGCCAATCGATCCGCGTCGGCGAGGCATCGCTGGCGCTGACCGGCGGCGTCAGCCTGCACCTGCACCCCTTCGCCTTCATCGGTTTCGCCAAGGCGTCCATGCTCTCGCCGCGGGGCCTGTGCAGCGTGTTCGACGCCGCCGGCGATGGCTACGTCCGTTCCGAGGGTGCCGGCATCTTTGTCCTCAAGGACCTGGACGAGGCGGTTGCGGACGGTGACCGAATCCTGGCCGTGGTGGCGGGTTCCGGCGTTAATTGCGACGGCCGGACCAAGGGCCTGACCGTCCCCAGCATCGAGGCCCAGGCGGCGCTGCTGCGCGATGTCTATGCCCAGGCGGGTATAGAACCGGCCCAGGTGGACTACCTGGAGGCGCACGGCACCGGGACTGCGGTCGGCGACCCGATCGAGACCCGGGCCCTGGGCCTGGCCCTGGGCCAGGCGCGCCCGGCGGAGGCACCACTGCTGATCGGCTCGGTGAAGAGCAACCTCGGGCACCTGGAGACCGCGTCGGGCGTGGCGGGCCTGGCCAAGGCGCTCGGTTGCCTGGAGCACCGCAGCGTGCCGCCGACCATCCACCAGCGCCAGCTCAACCCGAACATCCAGCTGGAGGAATGGAATCTGGCGGTGGTGACCGACAACACGCCCCTGGATGCGCACCGCCAGCTGGTGATCGGGGTCAATTCCTTCGGCTTCGGCGGGGCCAATGCCCACGTGATCCTGCAGAGTCCCGAGCCCGCCGCTGCGCACGCCGTGGCGCTGCCTGCGCCGGCGCACTCGGTGCCGCTGGTCCTGTCCGCCCGCAGCGCGGCGGCCCTGCGCGCCAGCGCGGCCAGCTACCTCGGTTGGCTGCGCCGCCGCCCCGGCTTGTCCGGCTACGACCTGGCCTACAGCGCGGCGTTCCGCCGCGATTGGCACGAGCACCGCGCCGTGGTCGATGCCGCCGGGGCCAACCTGCTGTCCGCCCTGAAGTCCTTCGCGGCCGGCGCCGAGAGCGACCTGGTGGTGAGCGACACCGCCTTGGCCGCTGCGTCACGGCCGGTGTTCGTGTACTCCGGCAACGGGGCGCAATGGGCCGGGATGGGGCGGCGGCTGCTGGCCGAGGATGAGGTGTTCTGCGCCGCGGTGGACGCGGTCGACGCGTTGTTCCGCCGCCATGCCGATTTCTCCCTGGTCGACGAACTGTGCGCCGAGGAAGGCAATGACCGACTGGCATTGACCGAGGTGGCGCAGCCGACGCTGTTCGCGGTGCAGGTGGGCATCACGGAGATGCTGCGCGCCTGGGGCGTGATGCCGGCCGCGGTGGTCGGGCACAGCGTCGGCGAGGTCGCCGCCGCCTGGGCCTGTGGCGCGCTGTCCCTGGAGCAGGCGGTGCGGGTCATCAGTGAGCGCAGCACCCAGCAGGGCCGGACCCGCGGCATCGGCGGCATGACGGCCGTCGGCATGGGCGCCGAGGCCATGCAGGAACAGTTGCAGGGGGCCGGTCTCGCGGGACGGCTGGTGGTGGCGGGTATCAACAGCCCGCGCGGCGTGACCGTGGCGGGTGAGCTGGAGGCCCTGACCGCGCTGGAACGACGCCTGGGCGAGCGCGAGGTGTTCCAGCGCCGCCTCAAGCTAGACTATGCCTTCCACAGTCCGGCGATGGACCGGATCGCCAAGGACCTGTTGCAGGCCCTGGCCGACTTGCGGCCGCGGGCCGCGGTCGTTCCCTTCTACTCGACGGTCAGCGGCGGGCGGCTGGCCGGCGAGCGCCTGGTGGCCGACTATTGGTGGCGCAACGTGCGCGACCCGGTGCAGTTTGACGCGGCGGTCACGGCCTTGATCGGGCAGGGCTACAACCTGTTCGTCGAGATCGGCCCCAACGCGATCCTGCGCAACTATGTCTACGACTGCCTGCGCGAGAAGTCGGTAGATGGCCGGGTGATCGCCACCATGGGACGGGGCGAGGACAGCCGCCGCACGCTGCGCGCGGCGCTTGGCCGCACCCTGATCGCCGGCGCCCCGATCGACCTGGACAAGCTGTTCCCGGTGCCCGGGCGCTTCGTCGACCTGCCGGCCTATCCCTGGCAGCGCGAACGCTACTGGCACCCGGTGACGGTCGAGTCCTATGGCCTGGTGGACCGCGTCAAGCCCCATCCGCTGCTCGGCTATCGCCTGCACGAACACGAGGCCGAGTGGGAAAACCAGCTCGACACCCTGCTCTACCCCAATCTGCGCGACCACGCGGTCGGCGATGCGGTGGTGTTTCCGGCCGCCGGTTTCATCGAGATGGCGCTGGCCGCGGCCGGCCTCTGGCACGAGGGCGAGGCGCAGGAAATCGAGGGCCTGGAGATCCGTGCGCCGTTGATCCTCGACGACAGCCACGCCAAGACCGTGCGCCTGCGCATCGATGCCGCCGACGGCAGCTTTTCCATCCGCAGCCGCGAGCGCCTCGCCGCCGAACCCTGGCTGGTCAATGTGCTCGGGCGCCTGCTCGGGGCGCCGGCGCGGCCGGGTGCACCCGAGCCCCTGGAACTGCCCGCGCGTCCCCCGGATGTCGACGGCGCCGGGCACTATCGGCTGACCGCCGCGGTCGGGCTGGATTACGGCCCGGCGTTTCAGACCGTGGCCGGCGTCTGGCACGAACCTCAGGGGGTGCTCGCCCGGCTCGCCGAACCCGCGGTGATCGGGGTCGAACTGCAAACGGCGCGGCTGCACCCCGGCTACCTGGACGGCGCCTTCCAGCTGCTGGTGGACATACTGCGCGAGGAGATCGGCGGGGTTGCCGGCTACGCCTTCGTCCCGGTGCAGTGCGGCCGCCTGGTGCTGCACCGGCCGTCCGCCCGGGTGGCCTATGCGCGG
>JBFZDU010000283.1:0-4985 GCA_041307205.1 Gammaproteobacteria bacterium
ATTGATCGGGCCAGGCCCTGTCCTCTCCGCCTGGAGGGGACAGGGCGCGGCGGTTCAGTTGCCGTTCAGTGGACCCCGCACATACTGATCGCAAGCCGCAACACCCCACAGGAGCTACCAAGATGAACCTGCGCAACCTGACCTTGGGAATACTGATCGCCGGCGTGGCGAGCATGCCGGTTTACGCCGGTCACGACCGGGACGACAAGGGCCCGCGCCATGGCCGGTTCACGGACCGTGCACGGGTGGTCGACGTCGATCCCATCATCCGGGTGGCACGCGTGCCGATCGAACGGCGCCAGTGCTGGGACGAGGAAGTGGTGCATTACGAACGCAGCGGCGGCGGCAACGGCACGGTCGGGGCGCTGGCCGGGGCCGTGTTTGGCGGCGTGGTGGGCAACCAGATCGGCCACGGCCACAACCGTGATGCCGCCACCGTCATCGGCAGCGTCGCCGGCGCCGTGGTCGGGCACGAGCTGGCCCGGGGCGGGGCGCCGCGGACCGCTTACACCACCGTCGAGGAGCGCTGCGAGATCGTGCGCGACTATCGCGAGGAAGAACATGTGGTCGGCTACCAGGTGACCTACCGTTACGGCGGCCGCACCTTCAACCGGCGCATGGACCACCACCCGGGCAAGTGGGTCCCGGTGGATGTGAAAGTCAGCGCCGCCTATTGAGTTGCGGGTTCTGGCGCCGCGTCACAAAAGTTATGCTGTGTGTGAACTGGCCCCGCAATCCAAGGAGGACCCGGCCCGTGAAACCGCTGCTCGCAGCTGTCCTGTTCCTGGTCGGACTTTCGGCCGCCGCCACGGCGAAGGCGATGGATCTCGATCAGGCGGTTGACCAGGTGCGCCGCGATACCGGCGGACGCATCCTCTCCGCTGACACCGAATCCGATGACAGCGGGCGCGTGCACCGCATCAAGGTGCTCACCCCCGACCGCCGGGTGCGGGTGATCCGCATCGACAATGGGAATCGCGGCCGGGATGAGGCGCGGGGCCGCGACCGCGAATTCGACCGCGATAAAGACCGGGGCAAGGACCGCGGTAAAGACCGGGGCAGGGACCGGGACCGCTGACCCCGATGCGCATCCTGATCATCGAGGACGAGCCGGCGCTGCGCAACCAGGTGCGCCAGCGTCTCGAGACGGAGGGTTACAGGGTCGACACCAGCGGCGACGGCCAGGAAGGGCTGTACCTCGCCAGCGAATACCCGATCGACCTGGCCGTCGTGGATCTCGGCCTGCCGGGGCTGCCCGGCCTGGAAGTGATTCGCCGGCTGCGCGGCGCGGGCCGCGACCTGCCGGTGCTGATCCTGACCGCCCGCGGCAAGTGGGAGGAAAAGGTCACCGGCCTGGAAGCCGGCGCCGACGACTACCTGGTCAAGCCCTTCCAGATGGAGGAATTGCTGGCGCGGGTACGCGCCCTGCTGCGCCGAGCGGCAGGCAGCGGTCAGAACGAGCTGCGCTGCGGATCCTTGCTCCTGGACACGAGTGCGCAGCAGGTCAGCGTCGACGGCACCCCGGTGGAACTGACCGCTTTCGAGTACCGCTTGCTGGAATACCTGGCCCGACGACCGGGCCAGGTGGTTCCAAAGACGACCCTAGCCGATTACCTCTACCCCCACGACGACGATCGTGACAGCAACGTCATCGAGGTCTTGATCGGCCGGCTGCGGCGCAAACTGGATCTGGCCGGCGGCGTGCATCCGATTACCACCCTGCGTGGCCGGGGCTACCGTTTCGACGGCGGGGCATGACGTCACTCACCGCCCGGGTCAGCCTGACCGCCGCGGGCGTGCTGGCGGTGTGCGTCGCCTTGATCGCCGTGGTACTGGACCAGGCGTTCCGCGACAGTGCCGAAGCGGCGGTGCGCGAGCGCCTGTTCGCCCAGCTGTACCTGGTCATGGCCGACGCCGAACTGGACGACCAAGGCCAGGTCAGCATGCCGCAACAACTCGACGAGGCGCGCCTGATGCTGCCCGGATCAGGTCTATATGCCCAGATTCGCGATGCCGACGGCGGCGTGCTGTGGCGCTCCCCCTCGGCCCTCGGCCTGCAATTGACCGCGCCATCGCGCGCTGGTGTCGAGCTGTTCCAGCGCACTGTCATCGAGGCCCGGGAATATTTCGTCGCGAGCCTGCGCGTCACCTGGGAGACCGGCACGGGCGCCCGACCTTTGCGCTTTGCCGCTTACGAGGACCTGCAGAACTTCGAGACCCAGCTGGGCGAGTACCGCCGCAGCCTGTGGACCTGGCTGGGCGGCATGGCGGTGTTGCTGCTGCTGGGCCAGGTTGCCGCCCTCGCCTGGGGGCTGCGCCCGGTGCGCCAGGCCGCGGCCGAACTCAAGGCCATCGAGAGCGGCCGGCAGCAACGTCTGCAGCACGCCTACCCCCGGGAGCTGCAGGGCCTGACCGACAACATCAACGCCCTGCTGGCCCATGAACATGCCCAGCAACAGCGCTACCGCAATGCCCTGGCCGACCTGGCGCACAGCCTCAAGACCCCGCTGGCGGTGCTCCGCAACCTCGACCTGACTGCCGCCCCGGCCGCCGCCACCCTGGACGAACAGGTCGGCCGCATGGACGAAATCGTGCAGCACCAGCTCGGGCGGGCCGCCACTGCGGGACGCTCGGCATTGGCCAACGCCCAGCCGGTGGCACCGGTCATCGAGCGGCTCCTGGCCAGCCTGCACAAGGTGCACCGCGACAAGGGGGTGCAGGTCGTGGCGCAGGTCGCGCCCGAGGCCGGCTTTCGGGGCGATCCCGGCGACCTCATGGAGTTGCTGGGCAATTTGCTTGACAACGCCTTCATATGGTGTCGACGGCAGGTCCGGATCGAGGCGTCAGTCGCGCACCGCAGCCTGCACCTCAGCATCGCCGACGACGGCCCCGGCATCCCGCCAGAACAGGTCGAGCGGGTACTGCAGCGGGGCGGCCGCCTCGACGAGGCTGTGCCCGGGCACGGCATCGGGCTGGCGATGGTCCGGGATCTCATCGCCAGCTACGACGGCGAGTTGCAGATCGGCCGCAGCCCCCTGGGCGGGGCCCTGCTCCGCATCAGCCTGCCGGGGGGCGCCTGCCAATAGCCGCCGCCGGTACCGCGGCAACATTGACAAATCCGTTATTCCCGCCGGAGGCGATCCGGTATCATATCGGCCGTAATTTCCCAGCCGCTCCCGCCGGAGACCCAGGTCAAATGAGCATCAAGCTGTCCGCCCGCGTCCAGGCAGTCAAACCCTCGCCGACCCTGGCGGTTACCGCCCGCGCGGCCGCCATGCGTGCCGCGGGCAAGGACGTGATCGGCCTGGGTGCCGGTGAGCCCGACTTCGACACACCGGAACACATCAAGAACGCGGCCAAAAAGGCGATCGACGAGGGCAAGACCAAATACACCGCAGTGGACGGCACGCCCAGCCTCAAGCAGGCGGTGATTGCCAAGTACCAGCGCGACAACGGTCTGGACTATGCCCCCGACCAGGTCCTGGTCTCCTGCGGCGGCAAGCAGAGTTTCTACAATCTGGCGCAGGCGATCCTGGACCCGGGCGACGAGGTGGTGATTCCCGCGCCCTATTGGGTGTCCTATCCGGACATGGCCCTGCTCGCCGGCGGCATCCCCGTATTCGTCAATGCCGGCGCGGCGCAGCAGTTCAAGATCAGCCCGGCGCAACTGCGCGGCGCCATCACCCCGCAAACCAAACTGGTGGTGATCAACAGCCCGTCCAACCCGACCGGCATGGCCTACTCGCGCGACGAACTCGCAGCGCTGGGCGAGGTGCTGCGCGAATATCCGCGCGTGGTGGTGGCCACCGACGACATGTACGAACACATCCGCTGGGGCAGCGAACCTTTCGTCAACATCCTCAATGCCTGCCCCGACCTGTACGAACGCACCCTGGTGTTGAACGGCGTATCCAAGGCCTATTCGATGACCGGCTGGCGCATCGGTTATGCCGGCGGCCCGGTCGAGGTCATCAAGGCGATGAAGAAGATCCAGTCGCAAAGCACCTCGAACCCGACGTCGATCTCGCAATGGGCGGCGGAAGCGGCGCTCAACGGCCCGCAGGACTGCATCGCCGAAATGCTGGGACACTTCAAGGAGCGTCATGACTACGTGGTGGAGCGCCTCAATGCCATGCCCGGCATCGAATGCCTCCCCACCGACGGCACCTTCTACGTGTTCCCGTCGGTACAGGGGCTGATCGACGGCATCGACGGCGTCGAGGACGACGTCGGCCTCGCCGAGCACCTGATCGAGCATGCCGGGGTGGCTCTGGTGCCGGGCTCGGCTTTCGGCCTGTACGGCCATGCCCGCATTTCCATCGCCACCAGCATGGCCAACCTGGAGAAAGCCCTGGACCGCCTCGCAAGCGTGCTAAAGTAAGTCCCGATGCGCCGGCCAGGAAGGCTGGCGCCCACTCAAGGAGGAGACCTGGATATGGATATCCGCACCCCCCACCGCCGCTGCGCCGGCCTCACCCTGATCGAACTGCTCGCCACGCTGGCGGCCGCCGTGGTCATGCTGGCGCTCGGCGTACCCGGCTATCGGGCCCTGACCGATACCCAGCGCATCCACGCCAGCGCAAACGCCATTGTCGCGAACCTGCAATTGGCCCGCAGCGAAGCCGTCAAGCGCGGCCAACGCGTGGCACTTTGCCCCAGCCCCGACGGGATTGCCTGCGCCGCCGGCTTCGACTGGAGCGCCGGATGGCTGGTGTTCGTCGATCTCAACCAGGACCGCGAGCGGCAGCCGCAGGAACCCCTGCTGCGGGTCGGCGACGCCGGCGCACCCTTGCAAATCCTCACCTCCAGCAGTCGCCGGCGCCTGATCTACGAGCCCGACGGGTCCGTGCTGGGTGGCAGCAACACCAGCTTCCGCATCTGCAGCCCGTCCGTGGCCGAACGCACTCGCGCCGTTATTGTCTCGATGTCGGGCCGACCGCGGGTGTCCGAACGAGACGCCGCAAACCAAGCCGTTGCGTGCAGTT
>JBFZDU010000284.1:0-3950 GCA_041307205.1 Gammaproteobacteria bacterium
ATGGCCGGCCGGTCTCGCGCTCCACCACGTCCAGGAAGCGATCGGCGATCTCCTTGAGATCGCGGGCGGACAGGCCGACATCCTGCTTGACCCCGGCCTGTTTCTTGACGTCCTCGAACTCGGTGTCGAAGACCTCGTCGCGCACGCCCAGTGCGACCTTGCCGAACAGTTGAATGAAGCGCCGGTAGGCGTCGTAACCAAAGCGCTCATTGCCGGTCTGGGCAATCAGCCCCTTGAGCGTGTCGATGTTCAGACCGAGGTTGAGGATGGTGTCCATCATGCCCGGCATGGACATCGCCGAGCCGGAGCGCACCGACACCAGCAGCGGGTTGGTGTTGCCGCCGAATGCCTTGCCGGTCTTTGCCTCCAGGTTGCGCATGTGTTCGCGCACCTGGTCCATCACCCCGGCCGGCAGCTCGCGCTGCGGGTCGTCCAGGTAGGTCAGGCAGGCCTCGGTGGAAATGGTGAATCCCGGCGGCACGTTCAGTCCGATCTGGGTCATTTCGCAGAGGTTCGCCCCCTTGCCGCCCAGTAGCATCTTGTTCTTGCCATCACCCTCTTCAAAGGCGAAAACGTACTTCTTCAACTCGGTCATGGAATTGGCTCCCTCGCTCATCTCTATCCAGTGCTGGAAATCGTGTCACTCAAGTCAGCGCGCCACCCGGCGCCCCGGCTTGGGGCGGGCGGCGAATGCACCCGGCGGATCCAGACGGCACCCTACGCTATTCCCCGGTCGCCGTGGTATGTCCGCCAACGCTTCGTTTGCTTTGGGTCAGATCCTTCACGGCCCACCACCTGCTCGGCAGAATCCGGGCAATCTTGACTGCCGCCCGAATCACCCGGCAGTCGTTGTGGACATGCCCCAGGGCACCTCAAAGTGTGACCGGCGTCACTGCATCCGATGCCGGAACAACCAGCCGGCGGCGCTCAGGCTGACCAGGCCGATGGCGGCCATCGGCCAATACTGATCGGCCAGCGCGGCGTAGGAGTGACCCTCGAGGAAAACGCCGCGCAGGATCACCAGGAAATAACGGAGCGGATTGAGCAGGGTAATGGTCTGCACCAACTCGGGCATGTTGGCGATCGGGGTGGCAAAACCGGACAGGATCACCGCCGGCACCAGGAACAGAAAGGCGCCGAGCAGTCCCTGCTGCTGGGTGAGCGAGAGCGAGGAAATCATCAGCCCGACCCCTACCGCCGACATCAGGAACAGCACCATGCCCAGGTACAGGGCGCCGAGATCGCCCCGCAGCGGGACCTCGAAGCCATAGACCGCAATCAGGATGATCAGGCTGCCCTGTAACAGGCCGATCAGCAGACCCGGGATCGACTTGCCGATCAGGATTTCCACCGGTCGCAGCGGCGTTACCAACAGCTGATCGAAAGTGCCCGCCTCGCGTTCGCGCGCCACCGACAGGGCGGTCACCACCAGGGTAACGACCAGGGTCAACAGGCCGACGATGCCCGGCACGATGAACCAGCGCGACTCCAGGTTCGCGTTGTACCAGGGACGAATCTCCAATTGCACCGGCGCTGTGGGCCGCCCGTGGCGTCGCGCCCAGTCCAGATTGAAGTCGGTGACTATGGTGCGGACATAATTCAACGCCAGCATCGCCGTGTTGGAATTGCGCCCGTCGAGGATCAGCTGCAAGCGGCCGCTGCGGCCGCGCAGCACCTCGCGACTGAAACCAGGTGCCAGGTGCAACACCAGCAACGCCTCGCGATTGTCGAGCAAGGGCGCCACCGCGGCGTCGTTCTCGACCACGGCCACCAACTCGAAATTGCGCGAGCCGCGGAAATGCGCGATCAACTCGCGCGCCACCTGGCCGCGATCCTCGTCGTAGACCGCGACCGCGGCATGCTGCAGATCGAAGGTCGCGGCAAAACCAAACACCAGCAACTGGGCGATGGGCGGGCCGATCAGCACGAAGCGGCTGCGCTTGTCGCGCAGCAGCGCCAACAGCTCTTTCAGGGCCAGGGCCAGAATGTGTTGCAGCATGCCCCTAATCCAGGCGCTTGCGCGCCTTGCGGCGCAGCACGGCGAACAACACCAGCGCCATCAACAGCAGAGCCGCGGCATTCAGCAGCACCACCCGCCACACGTCACCCGCCAGGAACAGGGTCTGCAGGATGGCGACGAAATAGCGTGCCGGCACTATGTAAGTGATGACCTGGACGGCGGTCGGCATGGAGCCGATATCGAAGATGAACCCCGACAGGATGAAGGCCGGCAGAAAGGTCACCAGCAAGGCAATCTGACCGGCGACGAACTGGTTGCGCGCCACCGTGGAGATCAGCAGGCCCATGGCCAGCGCCACCAACATGAAGACCGCCGAGGCGGCGAGCAGCAACCAGAACGACCCGCGCAGCGGCACGTCGAACTGCCATACGGCCATAGCGACACTGAGCAGCATACCGCCCATCCCCAGTGCGAAATACGGTAACACCTTGCCCAGCAGCAGTTCCCGGATACGGATCGGCGTGACCATCAGCGCCTCCATGGTGCCGCGCTCCCACTCGCGCGCCACCACCAGCGCCGTTAGCAGCGCGCCGATCAGGGTCATGATCACTGCCACCAGCCCGGGCACCAGGAAATTGCGGCTGCGCAGCGCTGGATTGAACCACACCCGCTGCTCCACGGTGACCGGCAGGGCGAGTTCCTGGCCGCGGGCGGCGGCATAGGCGTGCAGCCAGTTCTCCCAGGCCCCCTGCACATAGCCCGCAGTGATGCGTGCCTGATTGGCATCCACGGCGTTGAGGATCACCCCGACCGGCGCGTCGCCATGCGCCAACAGGCGTTTGCTGAAGTCGGCGCGCAGCCAGACGATGGCATCGAGCCGCCGCACCGCCAGGTCCCGCTCGGCGCTCTGGATGTCGTAGTAATGCCGCGGGCGGAAGTACTCGGATTGCTCGAACGCGGCGGCGAACGCCAGGCTGTTGGCATCGGGGCGCTCCAGGACCAGGCCGAGCGGGATGTGCCTGGCGTCGAGCGACACGCCATAACCGAACAGCAACAGCAGCAGCACCGGCATGACGAACGCGATGGCGATGCTGGACGGGTCGCGCAGGATCTGCAGACTCTCCTTGCGCACCATGCCCCGGAGGCGCATCAGCGCCCCGCCGCGTGCCGTCCTCATGCGGCCGCCCCAGTCTCGGCGCGCTGTTCGATCAGGCCGATGAAGGCATCTTCCATGGTCGGGTCAGGCGATTCGGAGCTGCGGAAGCGGGCTTTCATCTCGGCGGGGGTGCCCTGCGCCAGGGCCTCGCCATCGGCCATGATCAGCAGCCGGTCGCAGTAGTTGGCTTCGTCCATGAAGTGGGTGGTGACCAGCACCGTGACCCCGGCCTCGGCCAACAGGTTGATGCGCTGCCAGAACTCGCGCCGCGCCAGCGGATCCACTCCCGAGGTGGGTTCATCCAGAAACAGAATATCGGGCTCGTGCAACAGGGCGGCGGCCAGCGCCAGGCGCTGCTTATAGCCGAGCGACAGGTCGCCGCTGGGCAGGTCGGCGTGCGCCGCGAGATCAAAGCCGTCCAAAGCCCAGCGGATGCGGGCATTGCGCACCGCCCGCCGCAGGCCGTAGGCGTTGGCGAAAAATTGCAGGTTCTGGCGGACGCTGAGATTCACGTACAGCGAGAACCGCTGCGCCATGTAACCGACGCGTCCCCGCGCCTGCGCCGCCGCATGGCGCAGATCGTGTCCGGCCACCTGCAGGCGCCCCGCGGAAGGCGGCAGCAAGCCGCACAGCATGCGGAAGGTGGTGGACTTGCCCGCGCCGTTGGCCCCCAGCAGTCCGAACACCTCACCCTGCCGGACCTCGAAGCTCACCCCCTTGACGGCGTAAAAGGCCCCGAAACGGCGCTTGATCCGGTCTACGGCGATCACCGCCCCGGTGCTCGCACTGACGCGGTGCCCCAACACGGCCGCCGGCAGGTCCGTCCCGCTGCCG
>JBFZDU010000285.1:0-6784 GCA_041307205.1 Gammaproteobacteria bacterium
GACGGCAAGGTGGGCCATTACCAGGTCGTACTCAAGGTCGGGTTCCGTCTGGAGGACTGACTCGGAGCACACCCCGGCCGGCCAGCCCCGAGGGAGCCGGGCCGCGGGCAGCCCGCCTGCAGCGCCCCGGACCGCGCCCCCGTGCCTCTCCCGCCGGGCCGCAGTGAGGGGGCGTGCCTGCGCCGGCAGCCGGGTTTACTTGGCACGCACCGCGGCCAGGGCCGTCATGTTCAACAGACCGCGCACCGTGATGCTCGGCGTCACCACGTGGGCCGACTTCGCGGCGCCGAGCAGGATCGGACCGATCGCGATCCCGTCGCCCAGGGTCTTGAGCAGGTTGAATGCGATATTGGCCGCGTCCTGGTTCGGCATGATCAGCAGGTTGGCCTGGTCGATCAGGCGCGAATTCGGAAAGCGCTCGGCGCGCGACTTGGCGTTCAATGCCAGGTCGGCGTGCATCTCGCCCTCGACTTCCAGCTCCGGCAGGTGGGTTCGAACCAGTTGCAGGGCCGTGCGCATCTTGCGCGCCGAGGGCGTGTCGTGACTGCCGAAGATCGAGTGCGACAACAGCGCCACGCGCGGTTCTTCACCGAACCAGCGCACCTCCTCGGCTGCCAGGCGCACGATCTCGGCCAATTCTTCCGCACTGGGATCGACCTGCACATAGGTGTCGGCGATGAACAGGATCCCCGAGTGCAGCACCAGCGCGTTCATGGACGTCAGGCGGTTGACCCCGTTGGCCAGTCCGACCGCTTCCTCGATGTGACCGACGTGCCGCAGGTAGCGGCCCACCGTACCGCAGAGCATAGCGTCGGCGTCGCCACTCGCGACCATGGTGGCGGCCAGCACCGTCGGGTTGTGGCGGACGTATTCGCGCGCCTCCTGCGGTGAATAGCCCTTGCGTTGCACGCGGCGGTAGAAGATCTCGCAGTAGGCCTCGTAACGGGCGTTGTCCGCCGGGTCGACCAGTTCGAAATCCCGGTCGATCTCCAGGTTGAGGCCGAGCGCCGCGATCCGCTCGGCAATCGCCGCGCGCTGCCCGATCAGGACCGGCTGGGCAATCCCCTGGTCCAGCACCTGCTGCACCACCTGCAGCACCTTTTCGTTCTCGCCCTCGGCGTAGACCACCCGGCGGCCCGCCTCGCGCGCCCGGTCGAACACCGGCTTCATCGCCATGCCGGTCCGGTACACCTTGTGATGCAGGCGTTCGCGGTAGGCGCCGACGTCCGTCAGCGGCCGGGTGGCGACCCCGGACTCCATGGCGGCCAGCGCCACCGCCGGCGCGACATGCTCCATCAGGCGCGGATCGAAGGGCCGGGGGATCAGGTATTCCGGCCCGAAGCTGAGGTTCTGCCCGCCGTACGCGGAGCGCACTATGTCCGAGGGCTCCTCCAGCGCCAGACCGGCGATGGCATAGACCGCGGCCATCTTCATCTGCTCGTTGATCTCGGTCGCGCCCACATCCAGGGCGCCGCGGAACAGAAAGGGAAAGCACAGCACGTTGTTGACCTGGTTCGGAAAATCCGAGCGCCCGGTGGCAATGATGGCATCCGGCCGCGCCGCCCTCGCCGCGTCGGGCAGGATCTCGGGGTTGGGATTGGCCAGCGCCAGGATCAACGGCCGCGCCGCCATCTTGTCCAGCCACTCGGCCTTGAGCACGCCCGCGGCCGACAGCCCAAGGAACACGTCGGCGCCATCGAGCACCTCGGACAGCGTGCGTGCGTCGGTCTGCACGGCATAGCGGGCCTTGTACGGATCCATCTCCGCGGTGCGCCCTGCGTACACCACCCCGGCGATGTCGGTGACTATGACGTTCTCGCGCCGCAGCCCCAGGTCCACCAGCAACCCCAGGCAGGCCAGCGCGGCCGCGCCGGCACCGGAAGCCACCAGTTTGATCTCGCCGATGTCCTTGCCGACCACCCGCAGGCCGTTGATCACGGCGGCCGCGACCACGATCGCGGTGCCGTGCTGGTCGTCGTGGAACACCGGAATCCGCATCCGCTGCTTCAGGCCTTCTTCGATGATGAAGCACTCGGGCGCCTTGATGTCTTCGAGGTTGATGCCGCCGAAGGTCGGCTCCAGGCGCGCCACCGTGTCGATGAAGGCCTGCGGGTCGCGCTCGTCGACCTCGATATCGAACACGTCGATGCCGGCAAACTCCTTGAACAGCACTGCCTTGCCTTCCATCACCGGCTTGCCGGCCAACGCCCCGATGCTGCCCAGCCCGAGCACCGCGGTACCGTTGGAGATCACCGCCACCAAGTTGCCGCGCGCGGTGTACTTGGCGGCGGCCAGGGGATCGGCCTCGATCTCCTTGCAGGCATAAGCCACTCCCGGCGAATAGGCCAGCGACAGGTCGCGCTGATTGGCCAGCGGCTTGGTGGGCTTGATCTCCAGCTTGCCGGGCGTCGGGTACAGGTGGTAGTGCAGCGCGTTGTGCTTGAGTTCTTCGGACATGTTTGACCCCGGGACTAGTCGACGACCAAAAGGATGGCACAGGCGCCGCGGCTATTCTCGGTCAGGGCGATCCGGCACCACAAGCACGGCCGCCGGGCAGGTCGACACCGGCCGTCTCGCCAGCAACAGTCGCGCCGCTAACGGGCGCCCGGCGGGTCTGCGGAAGGCACCACAGGCGTCCGTCGTAGCGCTGTTGCCGCCCCGCCTCGGGACGCCGCGGCGCCGGCATCCTTTTGTCGATCAGTGGCCCTCGACCTGCCAGGACTCTCCCTGACGGGCGAGCGTCAACACCTGCTGGCTGCCCGGCAGCACCCGGATCGCGGTCTCGTAGGGCACTGGTTCAAGCAGAATGCGCAGCCGGTACGCGCCCGTTGGCAGGGTCACTGCAGCGTCCCCGGCGAGGCCGCGCGCGGCGATCCCGCCCTGGCTGTCCAGCACCTCGTACTCGACGCGCAGGGTGCGCTGCAGCGAGGCGGTCAGGGCCGCCGCGTCGGCGGCGTCGAAGTAGCGTCCGCCCAGTGCCTGCGCGATGCGCTCTAGTTCCTCCCGGGCGCCGCGTTCACGCACGTCGAACCCAACGATGTGCACGGTCAGCTCTATGCCCTGGGCGCGCAGGGCCTGCGCCACGTCCTCGATCTGGCCATCGCAGCTTTCGATGCCGTCGCTCACCAGGATCACAGTGCCACGCGCCTGGCCGGGGAAGTCTCCAGCCGTTTGCATCAATGAATACACCAGCGGCGTGCGGCCCTTGGGCATCACGCCCTGCACCAGTCGGAGCAAGGCCGCGCGGTCGGGCGCAGCGACCGGAAACACCAGTTCGGAGTCGCTGCAGGCGCGCCGGTCGGTGCGCGGCCAGCGGTGCCCGTACAGGCGCAGCCCCAGGTGCACACCCTCCGGCAGCCCCGCCAACACCGCGCCCAGGACCTCGCGGGCAATCTCGATCTTGCTGCGGCCCCCGACCTGACCCCACATCGAGTTGGAGGCGTCGAGCACCAGTTCGACCGTGCGTACCTGAAACCGGTCGGCGCCCGGTGCCAGCAGCAGTTGCAGGCTGCCCTGCCCCTGGGGCTCGGTCGCTACCTCGCCCTCGGTGAACTCGGCCCGCACCTGGTAGGGTACCGCGCCCGTCAGGGCCGCCAGCACCTCACTGACGCCTTGTTCGAAGGCAGCCACTGTGGGGTTGATGAGAAACTGCCCGCGGCTGGCCCAAGCCACCTCGCTGAGAAAATTGCGGTCGCTCAGTCCGAGCGCGCGATCTTCGCTGTCCCACCCGTCTGACCCGATGCCGACGATATAGACCGGTGCAGCAGTCGCCGCCAGGGCTTGCCAGAAAAGCTGGTACTGCGCCGGATCCGCATACCCGTCGACCCCATCCAATGCCACCAGCAGGGCACGATTGCCCGGCACCTCGCGCAGACTCTCGAGCCCACCCACGAGTCCGGCCAGGGTTTCGGTGCCGCCGCTGGCCTGCACCTCGCGCTCGAGGGCCGCGCGCAACAGCTTGGGGTCAGCGACGAAATCGAAGATCTCTACCGGCGCCTCGGCATACTTCATCAGCTTCAGCCGCAGGCTGGGGCCAACCCGGTCGGCCAGCCCAAAGAGTAACTTGGGCAGCAAGTCGCGTGCCGCGCCCATGCTGCCGCTGTCGTCGAACAACACTGTGAGAGACAGCGGCGCGCTGCTGACGCGCAGGTGCCAGGCAGCGGCGTCCAGTGCATAGCTGGCGGTCCAGTCGGTGGCGGACTGCGCGAGCGCCGCCGGCGCCACCAGCCGCCCGTCCGGGTCGAGCAACTCGTACTGCGCCGGCAACTTGCCCAGGTTCTTCCCGGACACCACCAGCCGGCCGCCGACCGCGGGCAGCTGCAGACGGTAATAGTCGAGATCGCCAAAGCCGGCGCTTCCCCCGATCCAGACGGCGGGCGGCAGACGCATGGCCAGGGCCGGTGTGTCGTTCGCTTCACGCTCCATGCGGTCGGACGCTGTCGCAACCGCGGGCTCCTGGGCCCGCAAGGCAACGGCCCGTCCCAGCAGCGAGCCGCGGACCTGCACTTCGGCCAATTGCCCGGACTTGCCGGCCGCGGCGGGCAGCTCGATGCGCAAATACTTCGCCGTCACCGGGTCTACGGCCAGGCTGGCCGCCCGGCCCGGCGCCGGGTGCAGTACCGCCAACTCGGTGAAGCCAGCGAGGGGGCTTTCCAGGCCGGAAAGAAAGCGCACCGGCCCCACCTCGCCTTCGCCCGCCAGCTGCACTTCCAGTTGTTCGATGCGCGCCAGCCGCTGGTGTGGGAATGCAAAGACCGCGGCCAAGGGACCCTCGGCGCTGTCCAACTCGAGCGCTTCGCCGGTGCCGCTGACCCCCATGCCGATCGGATGGTCGATCAACGCCTCCCAGCCCGGCAGTTCGGGCGGCTCCAACAACAGCGCGCGGGCGCCCAGCGCCAAGGCCAGCAGGTCGTCGGGCTCCTTGGGCGGCAAGGGGTTGCCGCCCGCCACCAGGTCTGCCTTGCGCCACAGGGCCGACCGGTCGTCGACCCCGTAGCTCGCTAGCCCGACCCGGGTGCCAACGAAGCGGGGATCGCGCAGATCAAACAGCGGCTGGCCGCCGGCCTGCACCCGTACCCGGTCGCCCGCCGCCTCGATACCGAACGCAAGCCATTCGCCCTCGGTCTCGAAACGGGCCGAGGCCAGCGGCTCGAAACCGGCGGCCGAGCGGTGCCACAGCTCGATGCGGGCGTTCTCCGGGTCGAGGCCGAGCAGGTTGTAGTGCGCTGTGTCGCGGTATCCGAACACCAGCCCGGCGCTGCCCAGGCCGTGAAAGCCGGTGTGGTTGCGAACCTCGACCACTTGGCGAAACCGCTCGCCCGGCGCTACCGGATCCAGCAGCAGGGCGGCCCGCGGACCCTCGTCCCGCCATTCGGTCGGTGGCAGGATCAGGTGCCCGCGACCCCAGGTCCCGGTGCCCTCGCTCAATACCGCGGCGCGGAAAGGGACCCAGGGCAATTCGCCCTGCGACGGCAACGTATACAGCGGCGTGCCATCCGGCTGGGTGATCCGCACCGCTTCGAACACCAGGTCGTAGCGGACGATCTCGACCGCACCTATCCCAACCTGACCCCGAATCGGCTGGTCAGCCGCGTAGGCCAGAACCTCTCTGCCGTCGCTTGCCAACACCACCCGCGGCCCCGTCACCCGCAGCTCCAGGTTGAGCCGGGTACCGGGGCTGACCTCGCTGTCCGCCGCGGCCAGCAGCTCGAGCCCGTCGGCCGACTGCCGCAGCAGCTCGAACCGGCCCTGGTGAGGGCTGTAGCCGGCCAGCCACAGCTGCTGCGCGCCGCGAGCGCCGAAGACCACGCCGCTGGTGCCACTGTAGGTCCCGGCCACGCGCAAGCTCACGCTGACACGGCAGTCGCCGGCCTCGCCCGCCAACAGGCCACTGGCGACGGCGCCGTCTGCGGCGATTGCGCCGCTGAGTTCGGTCACCCCCTCGATCCACAGGGGCGCCGCAGCGCCTGGCGCGGCATCGAGAACCGGCTCCGGCCCCGCCGCCGTAGCACCCGCCAAGGCCCAGCCCAACACCAGGAGCGCTGCGCGCAGCAGCGGCGCACCCAGGTCCAGAATTGCCCCGGTGCTCATCGCCGGTTGACCTCGACGGGCACGGGGGTGTCGGTCTCGAAACCCCGGTAGTTGATTTGCGCCTTGGCGGGCAGCCGTCGCAGTGGGTAACGCAGCGTCAACATCCGGGTCGCCCCATCGCGCACCACCCAGGCGTCCGGGTCTTCGCCCGCGGTTGCCGTGGCAGACACCTGCCGGCCATCGATCAGGAGCGGAAACTGTGCGGTCGGAGCGAACGTCAGGTCGCTGCCACAATGGTTCAGCACCCGCACGCGCACCAGCAGCGCCGTACCCTGCGGGTCTGGCGCGGCCTGCAACAACTCCAGGCGCAAGCCCTCACCGTCCTCCCAGGCGTACAGTACCGCCGCAGCGACCGGTGGTGCGCCGGTCGCGGCGTGGTCGAGCGGCAGCTGCAGCGGCGGCTGACCGGGCAGGGCTATTTCGAGCACGCCCGCGCCGCCGTGCGCCGCCCCGTCGAATCTGAAATCCGCACGCTGCTCCCAGTCGGGCAGAATGCGGGCCACGCCATCGAACCAGCGGGCGGCGCCGTCCGCGCTCGGCTCCACCACCGACCCGTCGGACAACAACAGGCCGACCGCCCCGGCCAGTTCGACCTCTACCGCATTGCCTGCCGAGACGCTCAGCAGCCCGACCTCGACCTCCAGCGCCGCGCCGTGCGGGCGACTACCGTAGACACGCACCCGCAGGTAATCGT
>JBFZDU010000286.1:0-19608 GCA_041307205.1 Gammaproteobacteria bacterium
AGATGCCGATGCCGCTGAAGGTCAGGCGCGGCTGCCCCGCGGCGCTGACGCGGTCACCGGCCAGGTGGAAGTCGCCGCCGGGGTGATGGGCCGGATTGTCAACGAGCACCAAGTGCGCCAAGGACCCGGCCGGCAGCGCGAGGCGCGCGAAATCGAGGTCGGTCCAGATGTCGGCGTTCACGACCAGGAAGGGGGCATCCCCCAGCAGCGGCAGCGCCCGGTAGATGCCGCCGCCGGTCTCCAGCGCCCGGCCCGCGCCTTCCGCCGAGTAGCGGATGCGCGCACCCCAGCGACTGCCATCGCCCAGGGCCTGTTCGATGCGTTCGCCGAGGTGCGCATGGTTGACGACCAGGTCGAGGATGCCGGCACTGACCAGGCCTTCGATGAGCCAGACGACCAGGGCCTTGCCGCCGACCTGGAGCAGGGGCTTGGGGGTGTGGTCGGTGAGGGGCCGCATCCGCTCGCCGCGGCCGGCGGCCAGGAGCATTGCAGTCCGCGGCTTGGCCGTCATTGCCAGAACCGTCAACCGACCGACCGCTGCGCCAGTCGGCGGCCGGCGCCGAGGGCCGAGGGTCCCGGGCCGAGAAACAAACTGCGGGGCGGCGACATGGTTCCTTGGCCCGCGGCCCTTGGCCCCAGGCCCTTCGTTCTAGCCGCGCATCGACGAGAAGAATTCCTGGTTGGTCTTGGTGACCTTGAGCTTGTCGTACAGGAATTCCATGGCCGCGAGTTCGTCCATGGGGTGCAGGATCTTGCGCAGGATCCACATCTTCTGCAGTTCGTCGGGCTTCATCAGCAACTCCTCGCGGCGAGTGCCGGAGCGGTTGATGTTGATGGCCGGGAAGATGCGCTTCTCCGCGATGCGCCGGTCCAGGTGCACCTCCATGTTGCCGGTGCCCTTGAACTCCTCGTAGATCACGTCGTCCATGCGCGAGCCGGTTCCGACCAGGGCCGTGGCGATGATGGTCAAAGAACCGCCTTCCTCGACGTTGCGGGCCGCGCCGAAGAAACGCTTGGGCTTCTGCAGGGCGTTGGCGTCCACGCCGCCGGTCAGCACCTTGCCCGAGGACGGGATCACCGTGTTATAGGCGCGCGCCAGGCGGGTGATGGAGTCGAGCAGGATCACCACGTCGCGCTTGTGCTCGACCAGCCGCTTGGCCTTTTCGATCACCATCTCGGCCACCTGCACGTGGCGCGCCGCCGGTTCGTCGAACGTCGAGGAGATGACCTCGGCCTGGCGCACGGTGCGCTGCATCTCGGTCACTTCCTCGGGGCGCTCGTCGATCAGCAACACGATCAGGTAGCACTCCGGATGATTGTGCGCGATCGACTGGGCGATGTTCTGCATCAGCATGGTCTTGCCGGCCTTGGGCGGCGACACGATCAGGCCGCGTTGGCCCTTGCCGATGGGGGCGCACAGCTCGATGGTGCGTGCGGTGATGTCCTCGGTGCTGCCGTTGCCGATCTCCAGCTGGAATTTCTTGTTCGCGAACAGCGGCGTGAAGTTCTCGAACAGGACCTTGTTCTTGGCGTTCTCGGGCCGGTCGTAGTTGATCTCGCTGACCTTGAGCAACGCGAAATAGCGCTCCGAGTCCTTGGGCGGCCGGATCTTGCCGGAGATGGTGTCGCCGGTGCGCAGGTTGAAGCGCCGGATCTGGCTGGGCGAGACGTAGATGTCATCCGGGCCGGCCAGGTAGGACGAATCGGCCGCGCGCAGGAAGCCAAACCCGTCGGAGAGGATTTCCAGCACCCCGTCGCCGGAAATGTCCTCGCCCTTCTTCGCGTGCGCCTTGAGGATGGCGAAGATGACGTCCTGCTTGCGCGAGCGCGCCATGCCCTCGATGTTCATGGACTGAGCCAGTTCGACCAGGTCGGAGGCCGGCATCTTCTTCAATTCGGTGAGGTTCATCTTTTGTTTGACGCTGAGAGTGAAAAGGATGGAAGGGTGTTAGTCGGCACGGTCAGCCGTCGGGCTGGGGTGCTTCGGTACCATGTCGCCAAGCGCGCGGCAGCGCGAGCGCCGAGGGCGGATGCGGCGGCAGTCGAGCGCCCGCCGCAGGGGCCGGGCCAAGCCCGGGTCAAACGTTACTGTCGATAAAGGCCATCAGTTGGGACTTGGAAACCGCGCCGACCTTGGTGGCCTCTACCTCGCCGTCTTTGAACAGCATCAGGGTCGGTATGCCACGAATACCATAGCGCGGCGGGGTATTGGGGTTCTCGTCGATGTTCAGCTTGGCGATCTTCACCTTGCCGGCATATTCATCCGCAATTTCATCGAGTACCGGGGCAATCATCTTGCAGGGTCCGCACCAGTCGGCCCAGTAGTCCACGAGTACGGGTTCTCCCGCCTTCAGCACTTCTTGCTCGAATGTGTCGTCCGTTACGTGAACGATCTTGTCACTCACTGACTCTATCTCCGAATTTCTGGAAACCGCGGCTGCGCCGGACGGCCGTTTGCACGGCAATTCGGGATCGATCGGTCAATCGATGCGAGCCTGAAAAAAGGGAACGGGTAATCAGGTGAGGGCCACGAAAACCCGGCGATGTGGCAATTGGAGCCGATAAACGTTCGGTTTGCAAGCCCAGGTAATTGAAAATTCTAGTATCCTTGCGCGCCATGAGCGACACACACTTGACCGAGACCCGGTTCGACAGCTTCGGGCTGTCCCCAGAAATCATGCAGGGCGTGGCCGAAGCCGGCTTCGAATACTGCACTCCAATTCAGGCAGAAGCCCTGCCACTTGCCCTCGCTGGACAGGACGTGGCCGGCCAGGCCCAGACCGGTACCGGCAAGACCGCGGCCTTCCTGCTTGCGGCACTGCACCGCCTGCAGATCGAGCCGCCGTCGCCCGCGCGCCGGCCCAACGAGCCGCGGGTGCTGATCGTGGCGCCGACCCGCGAGCTGGCAGTGCAGATCCATAAGGACGCCCTGCTGCTCTCCCGGCACACCGACTTCAAGGTCGAGGTGGTATTCGGTGGCACCGGCTACGATACCCAGCGCCAGGCGTTGGAGGCCGGCGTGGACATCCTGATCGGCACCCCCGGGCGCTTGATCGACTACCTCAAGCAGCACATCTATGACCTCAAAGCGATCCAGGTGGTGATACTCGACGAGGCCGACCGGATGTTCGACCTCGGCTTTATCAAGGACATTCGCTTCCTGCTGCGGCGCTGCCCCAAGCCGGAACACCGGCTTGGCATGCTGTTCTCGGCGACGCTGTCCTATCGCGTGACCGAACTCGCTTACGAGCATATGAACAACCCGCAGCTGGTCAGCATAGAGCCGCAGCGGATGACTGCCGAGAAGGTGCGCGAAGCGGCCTACATGACCGCCAACGAGGAAAAGATCCCCCTGTTGATCGGCCTGTTACGCACCTGGCAGGGCGCGCGCACCATCGTCTTCGTAAACACCAAGCGCTCCGCCGACCAAGTCTGGGGCTACCTGCAGGGCAACGGTTTCGAGACCGCCATCCTGTCCGGCGACGTGCCGCAGAAGAAGCGTCTCAGCCTGCTGAAGAAGTTCACCTCCGGCGAGGTTGGGGTGCTGGTCGCCACCGACGTGGCGGCACGCGGCTTGCACATCCCGGATGTCAGCCATGTCGTGAACTTCGACCTGCCGGAGGACTGCGAGGACTATGTGCACCGCATCGGCCGCACCGCCCGTGCCGGCGCCTCGGGTGATGCGATCAGTTTTGCGTGCGAGACCCACGCCTTCTCACTGCCGGAAATCGAGGCATTCATCGGCCACAAGGTGCCGGTGCAGCCAATCGACCCGGTTTTACTCGCCGAGATCGATCCCCGGAGCCGGGTACGCATCGATCGCAGCGAGCGCCTGGACCACAGCAAGCGCGGCGGGCCGCACCGTGACAAGGGCCCGCGCCACGGCGACGACAAGAAAAAGCACCGCCACAGCCGGCCGCGCGACGGCAAACCGAAAACGGCAGGTTGACCTGTTGGACACCCCGGTCGTGCCGGTCGTGAACAAGTGCAGCCGCTGCCGCGGTTCGACCTGCTGCACTTACACCACCGAAGCGCTGGGGACTTTGCGTTCCAAGACCGATTTCGATCACCTGCTATGGCAGGTTTCACACGCTGGTGTGGAGGCCTACCGCGATCGGGACGGCTGGTACCTGCTGATCCGCGGGGGCTGCGAACACCTGCAGGCAAACGGTGCCTGCGGCATCTACGCGACTCGCCCTCAGGTCTGCCGCGACTACCAGAACGACTGGTGCGAGTACGACGAGCCGGCGGAAACGCATTTCCTGCACCATTTCCGCAATCACGCCGAGCTGCTCGCGTACTGCCGGCGGCGGTTCAAGCGCTGGGGGAGCTGAAGGGTGGGCGTGGGGCAGGCGTCGCGCTTGACCTCGATCCGGGTGCCCTGGTCGATCTGGCTGCCGATCCTGCTGCTGCTCTCCTTACTCCCGGTCCGGATGGCGGCCAGCGCAGACGCAGCGGGCGCGGCTGTGCCCTTGCGCATCGGCATTTTTCCGCAGCACCCGGCGCGGGTCACCCGGCAGATGTTCGAGCCGCTGCGCGACTACCTGGAGCGCCGGCTGGGGCGCAGGGTGACCCTAGAGGTGCCGGCAGACTACGGGAGTTTCTGGCAGCGCGTCGAGCGCCATGCTTACGACCTGGTACACCTCAATCCTTACCAGTACGTCAAGGCGCAGCGCCGGCACGGCTATCAGGCCATCCTGCGCAATGAGGAGTTCGGCAGTGCCACCCTTGCCGGGGCGCTGTACGTGCGCAGGGACAGCGGCATTCACCGCGTTTCGGAGCTCAAGGGTCAGAAGATCATCTTCGGCGGTGGCCGCGATGCCATGTTCGCTTACATCGCCCCGAGCGACCTGCTGCGCCAACATGGCCTGGGGGCCGGCGACTACCTGGCGCAACACGGCGCCTACCCGCCGCAGGCGGCGGTGGGGTTGTACTATGGTCAGGGTGCGGCCGCGGGCCTGGGCGAAGCGGTGATCCGCTCGCCCGCGGTCACCGCGCAGATCGACACGTCGGAGCTGCGGCTGCTGGCGAAGGGGCCGGCCCTGGCCCATCGGCCCTGGGCCATCGACCCGAACCTGCCCGCGGCCGTGGCGGAACAGCTACAGGGCCTGTTGTTGGCACTCAACCACGGCCGGCAAGGGCAAGGGATTCTGCGTGCGGCCGGCCTGACCGCGCTGCGTCCCGCCCAGGATCGCGACTACGACCCGCATCGCGAGATCATCCGGCGGGTCCTGGGGGAGCACTACTGAGCGTGTCCGCCAAGGATTCGGCAACCCGGCGACAGAATCTGCTGCGCGCCGTCCTGCGGTCTTACCGGGGCCGCTACATTTTGTCCGGGTTGGCCCTGACCCTGCTGCTGCTGGTCATCAGCATGGCCGGCAAACAGCACGTGGAACGGATCCGCGACGGTCAGCCGGAGCGCATCCAGCGCCGTGCCCAGGCCAGCGCCATGCAGGCGGACACCAGCCTGCAACTGCAGGAGCTGCACTCACGCATTCAGGGCTTCCTGCTGGACCCGGCCGCCGATGTCCGGGCCGCCGTCGAGGTGGCCTACGGCCGCCTGGCCACGGCGGTGCACCGCCTGGCCCAGGCGCAATGGCTGGCCGACAACCCCGACACCGCCGCCCTGGTGGCGAGCGTGGTCGCTGACCTCGAGCCGCTGGCGGACGCGATTCGCGAGTTGCTGCGAATCCGCCTGCACCACGAGTCCTGGTTCCCGGCCATGCGCACCTTGCAGGACGATATGTATCCGCGTAACCAGGAAGTACGCTCGCTGGCCGGTGACATCCTGTACGAGGCGCAGCAGCAGCCCGACGCGGACATTCAAGCGGCGCTGCTGGATGCGGCAATGAGCCTGCGGCTGGGCTGGACCGACCTGACCCTGGAATTCCGGCTGCTGGTCGCCAATCGGCTGGGCGTGTTCGCGAGCGATGCGCGGGCCGGCATGAGCGCGCGTGCCAGCAACATGCGCCTGCATGCCGAGCAGGTGCGCGCCGCCCTGGTGCGGTTACAGGCGCTGGACCGGCAACACGCGCTCGGCCTGCTGACCCAGGCCGCCCTGCCGCGGCTGGATGCCCTGTTGGCGGAGTGGCTGCGGGCTTTCGAGCAGACCCACGCCATATTGTTGGACGACGACTGGCGCCAGGACCTGCGCTATCTGCGCGACCGGGTCCGGCCGAAACTGGAGCACATCGACCAGACCCTGTCGGCGCTGGACTTGGAACTGGGAACCCAGTCCGCCCAGGACATCGCCTTGCTGACCCGCAGCGCCGCGGCGCTCTCCAACGCGGTGGTCGTGCTGGCCGCCGGGGTCATGTTCATCATCGTCGCCGGTTACCTGACTTTCAGCCGTGCCGTGCTGGGCCCAGTCTTCGCGACCACCCGCGCGCTCAAGCAGGAGGCCCTGGGCCAACGCGTCTTGACGCCCCCCGCCGCCAGCGCCAGTGAACTGTGCGAGCTGGTCGAGGCCTTCGAGGCCATGCGCCGCCAGGTGCACGAACGCCAGGCCCATTTGGACCATCTGGCGCACCATGACGCCCTCACCAACCTGCCCAACCGGGTGTTGTTCCGCGACCGGGTCGAGCATGCCCTGCAGCTGGCCGAGCGTCGTGGCAGCCATCTGGGCGTGTTGTTCATGGACCTGGACCGCTTCAAGCAAGTCAACGACAGTCTGGGGCACGCGGTGGGGGACGCGCTGTTGGTGGACGTCGCGGCGCGGCTGCGTGAGCTGGTGCGCCGCTCCGATACTGTGGCACGCCTCAGCGGCGACGAGTTCGCCCTGCTCGCCGAAGCAGTGCACACCCGCGGCGAGCTGGCGGCCCTGGCCGAAAAAATCGTCGTGGAACTGGGCCGCCCGTTCCGGATCGGCCACCACGAATTGCACTTGAGCGCCTCCCTGGGCATCGTGGTCGGGCCCGACGACGGCGCTACCCCCGACGAGCTGCTGCGCGGTGCCGATGCCGCCATGTACGAGGCCAAGCGTCACGGCCGTGCCGCCTACCGGTTTTTCTCGGCCGAGATGACGCGCCGGGCCAGCGAATTCCTGGCGCTGGAGACGGCCATACGCACCGCGGTCGAGGCCCGCCAGTTCCGGGTGCATTACCAGCCGGTGTACGCGGCGGCCGGCGGCCCGCCGGTGTTCTACGAGGCCCTGCTGCGCTGGGCTCGCCCCGATGGCGTGCTGGCCCCCCCGGCGGAGTTCCTCTCCACCCTCGACGATACCGGCCTGATTCAGCCCGTCACCGAGTGGCTGATGCGGCAGGTCTGGGCAGTCCTCCAGCAGCTGCCGTCGCCGACCCGGGTGGCGGTCAATCTCTCGGCGCGGGTGCTGCAGGACGGTCGCTTCGCGGCCGGGTTGCTGCGCCAGCTGGAGGCCGGCCCATTGCCCGCGGACCGATTGATCCTGGAGGTCACCGAGGACAGCCTGAGCCACGAGCTCAGCGCCGTTGCGAGCACCCTGAACGCGCTCAAGGCCCGCGGCGTGCACATCGCCCTGGACGACTTCGGCACCGGGCAGTCGTCGCTGAGCCACCTGCGCCATTTCGCCTTCGACCTGCTGAAGATCGACCGCGAGTTCGTGCGCGGCGTGGTGCACGATGAGCGCGACGCTGCCCTGGTGCGCGCCACCATCCGCCTGGCCCAGGCGTTCGGCCTGCCGGCGGTCGCCGAGGGCGTAGAGACCCAGGCCCAGCTCGACTTCCTGCGCCGCGAGGGCTGCGATCTGGTCCAGGGCTTCCTGCTCGGCCGCCCCGCGCCGGCCGACGCACTGCCGGGCGGGGCCCCGGCTTAGCCCGGCTTGGGTTGGGTCTACTGCAGCGGCAGGGCCAGTGCCCGCAGGCCGGGCAGCAGGGTCGAGAAGTTCGCGACGGCCGGGAATTCGGCCACGCTGCGCGTCGGCTGGTGCGAATCGGGCGCGACTATGGCCAGCAGTTGCCCGATGCCGTAGTCGGCGGCCGCGCGCAGTACGCTCAGGCTGTCATCGACCAACGCGGCGCTGGCCGGATCGAATGGCATGATGGCGTGCAAACGCGGCCAGAATCCGGCGTGCTCCTTGGGCAGACCTATGTCGTGGGAGCAGACGATACGGTCGAAGTGCCCGCCGAGGCGGGTCTTTTGCAGCTTCAGCGCCAGCGCCTTCTGGTGCGCGTTGGTAACCAGCACGCGCCGCCTGCCGGCCGCCGCCAGGGCCTCCAGGAACTCGGGGACGTGCGGTTGCACCTGGATCAAGTGCTCCACCTCCTGCTTGAGCAGGGCGATGTCGAGTCCCAATTCGCGGCTCCAGTGATCCACGCAGTACCAGTTCAGCGTTCCCTCGATGTCCTGGTAACGCCGCAGCAACTCGGCGCGCGCCGTTTCCAGCGGCAGGCCCTGCGCCTCGGCGTAGCGCGCCGGCACGTGCGCCAGCCAGAAGTGGTTGTCGAAGTGCAGATCGAGCAGGGTGCCGTCCATGTCCAGCAGCACGGTGTCGATTCGGGACCAGTCGAGCATGGGTGCAAGTCTTACGCGTGAAACAGACGCCCCAAGTTACGTGTCCGGGAGTGCCGAGACAACCGCTATGGACGCCGCGGCCAGCCGCAGGCGTGCACCGCCCCATGCGCCGCGACGGGGCCCGGACGCTACGGGCGGCGCGGATGGGCCTGGCGCCCGTGCCCGTTTTCTGCCGCCGCGCCCGCGGCGCCGGTTGCCCCGGCCGGCCCCGCGTGATAACTGTGGCCCCACAACCACAAGGACGCGCGGCGGAGCGACCGTCGCCATACCCGAGATGCTATTGCAAACCGAGCAAGTCATCGCCCTGGCCCGGCAGGCCGGCCAGGCCATATTGGCCGTGTACGAGCGCGCATTCAGCGTGCAGGAGAAGGACGATCGCTCGCCACTGACCGAGGCGGACCTCGCAGCGCACCGCTGTATCGTCGCGGGGCTCGCGGCACTTGCACCGCAACTGCCGGTGCTGTCCGAAGAATCCGCCGCGATTCCCTACGCGACCCGGCGCACCTGGCGCCGCTACTGGCTGGTCGATCCGCTCGACGGCACCAAGGAATTCATCAAACGCAACGGCGAGTTCACGGTCAACATCGCCTTGGTGGAAGACGGCGTGCCCGTGTTCGGCGTGGTGCACGTGCCGGTCAGCGGCATCACCTATGTCGGCCAGGCCGGCAGTGGGGCGTTTCGCGAGGATGCCGATGGGCAGCGCCATCCCTTGCGGGTGACGGCGCGGCGCCAGACCCCGCTGCGCGTGGTCGGCAGCCGCTCGCATGCCGGCGAGAGCCTGCTGGCCTTCCTGGCGCGCGTCGGGCCGCACGAGATCGTCAGTATGGGCAGCTCGCTCAAGCTGTGCCTGGTCGCCGAAGGGCGTGCCGATGTCTATCCGCGGCTCGGCCCCACTTCCGAGTGGGATACCGCAGCGGCCCAGGCCGTGGTCGAGGCCGCCGGCGGCAGGGTCACGGATACCGCATTGCGGCCGCTGCGTTACAACACCAAGGACTCGCTGCTCAATCCCCATTTCATGGTGTTCGGCGACCGGGACGCCGACTGGAGCGCCTATCTGGACCCAGGCCCCGGGGGTGGCGATAGATGACCCGCCGTGGGGTCCTGGGTGCGTTGCTGGGACTGGCTTGGCTGCTGCCGGCCGCCGCCATGGCCGCAGGTGAGCCCCCGGATGCCTTCGAGTTCGACGACTTCCCGCTCGAAGAACTGGTTCAGCACCCGAATTGGTTCAAGGACAGCTTCCTGGACCTCGGCGAGGATCTGGCCGAGGCCAAGGCCGCGGGCAAGCGCGGCATAGTCCTGTACTTCGGGCAGCGCCGTTGCGCCTACTGCAAGATGTTGATGGACGTGAACTTCCAGCTCAGCGATGTGGTCAGCTACACGCGCGAGCACTTCGACGTCATCCCGATCGACATCTGGAGCCCGGAGGAACTGACCGACCTCAACGGCGAAGTCATGACCCAACGTGAGTTCGCGCTCCGGTTCGGTACCAATTTCACTCCTTCGCTGATCTTCTTCGACGGCGAGGGCAAGGTCGCGCTGCGGCTGCGCGGTTACTATCCCCCCTACCAGTTTCGTGCCGCGCTGGAGTACGTGGCCGGGGAGCATTACCGGCGCGAACCCTTTGCCGTGTACATGGCACGGGGCGATGCCACGCAGCGCTTCGAGACGACCGATCTTTACGAAGAGGATTTCTTCAGCCCGCCGCCGCACCACCTCGACCGCAGCCGCTACCCGGCCGAGCGGCCGCTGGTGGTGTTTTTCGAACAGGGTGACTGCCATGCCTGCGACGTCCTGCACACCCAGCCGCTGCGCCAGCCGACGCTGCGCCGCCTGTTCGAACAGTTCGACAGCGTGCAGCTGGACATGTACGCCGATACCCCGGTGGTGACCCCCGACGGCCGCCGGACCACGGCGCGCCAGTGGGCGCAGGACCTGGGCATCTTCTACGCCCCGTCCATTCTGTTCTTCGACGAACGGGGCCAGGAGATCATTCGCGTCGACTCGGTGGTGCGCTTTTTCCGGCTGCGCAACGTGCTCAACTACGTCATCAGCCGGGGCTACCGCAGTTATCCGAACTTCCAGCGCTGGCAGGTCAGCAGCGGCGCCCAGTAGCGTGCCACAGACCGGCCCCGGTCAGTCGCAAAAGTCGTGCAGGTACTCGGCGTGGGCGTCACGACGGCGCCGCAGGCGTTCGCCCTGGGCCGGTTGGTAACCGCGCCGCAGCTGCGCCTGGACCGCTTCGTGCTGCTGGCGCGCGCGCAGACAGCGCTCGGCCTGGCGCCGGTCCTGCACCGGATCCGCACTGGCCTTGCGCCGCGCCGGGCGCGCCCCTGCGCCCCCCTCCTCTCGTAGCAAGGCCCGCTCGGTGGCCCGCAGCGGATCGCCCAAGGTGTTCAACGCGGGCAGCTGCAGCGGCGGTACCGGGTCACCGGCACAGGGGACCGCCTGGAACATCGGGATGCCGTCGGCGCCATCGCAGCGGTACAGGGTCGCCGCGGCGGGGGCGGCAAGAAATCCGGCCAGGGCCAAACCCCCGGCACAAACAATGATGCGCTGCAACATGATCTACCACTCCCTGGTGACTCAAGCCTCCTGGCTTGGTGCCGAGTATAGTTCCTGAATCGCGGGACCGGGATGCCGCGCCATGTTGCTCAACGACGACGAAGAGGCGCGGCAGCTGCGCCAGCTGCTGGACCGGCTCACCGACGACGCTGCCCACAATCAAGCGGTGATGGCGCGGTGTGCCGAGCGCGAACTCGCGCTGCTCACCGCGGACGGGCTGGCGCAACTGCTGGTCCGGCTGACCGTCGGCATGCAGGCATCGTTTGGCCTGCGCCAGGTTCGGCTCGCCCTGTTCGACCCCTATGGCGTCGTGCGCGATCTGATCGCCAGCCTGGGCATGGCCCCGACCGACGTCCCTGGCCTGCGTCTGCTCGATCACGGCGGCCAGATCCCGCCCGCGCTGCTGTTCGCCACTGTACCGCTGCTCGGCGACTGGCGGCACGCGGATCACGCTTGGCTGTTCGACCCCGGACTGCGCAGCGTCGCGGTGCTGCCGTTGCGCCGGAGCGACGGCCTGGTCGGCTTTCTCGGCCTGGGCAGCGCCGAGGGCGGTCGCTTCACCGCGCACCACGCAACCGATTTCCTGGCCCGTTTGGGCACCATTGCCGCGGTCTGTCTGGAAAACGCCGTGAACCGCGAACGGCTACGCCTGACCAGCGTCACCGATGCCCTGACCGGCCTGTTCAACCGTCGCTACCTGAACCAACGGTTGCATGAGGAGGTCGCGCGGGCATTGCGTCACGCTGAACCCCTCACTTGCCTGTTCATCGACGCCGACCATTTCAAGCAGATCAACGACCGCCACGGCCACGCCGCCGGCGATCGGGTGCTGGCCAGCCTCGGCGGCTACCTGCGGGGACAGCTGCGCACCAGCGACACCGCGACCCGCTACGGCGGAGAGGAGTTCGCGCTGGTACTGCCCCAGACGGACCGCGGCAACGCCCGTCAGCTGGCCGAACGCATTCGCGCCGGGGTGAGCGCCCGCGCGGTGGAACTGGAGCGGGGCGAGCGGGTCCGGGTCACGGTGTCGATTGGCCTCAGCAGTCTGCCCAATCCACCGTTGCCGGACGTGGCGGCGACCGCCAGCTACCTTTTGGCCCAGGCCGACGCTGCCGTGTACGCCGCCAAGCGTGCGGGCCGCGACCGGGTGTTCGACGCGCTCGACCTCTGAACCGGCCGTCGGCTTTGATCCTGACCAAGTCCGGACTGCGGGCGGTCGGCTACCCTTACCTTCCACACTATCCACGCCACATGGAAACAGCCTATGCCCATGGCTCCCCTGGCCGCCTCCGCGGGCAGTTTCTCCCTCGCCGTGACCGGCTCCGGCGGTAGCGGTGCCGTCACCACGGGTTTGATCCTGCTGGAAGCGGCCGCGCGGGCCGGCTACTACGGTCTGATGACCCGCTCCGCCGGCCCACAGATTCGCGGCGGCGAATCGGCGGCCATGTTGCGCCTGGGGGCCAAGCCGCAGGACTGTATGGACGATCGTTTCGACCTGCTGGTGGGGCTGGACTGGCTCAACATCAGCCGCTTCGTCGACGAGATCCCGCTCGACGGCAACAGCCTGGTCTTGGCTGATCCGGCCGCGGGTGCGGTGCCCGCTGCCGTGACCCAGACCGGTGCCCGGGTGCGCGAGATCCCGTTCAAGGGCTTGGCGAGCGCGGTGCCGGACGGGCGGCTCAACATGGTGGCACTGGGGGCGTTGGGGGCGGCGAGCGGTTTCCCGCGCGCGGCCCTGGAGGCCGGTTTGCGCGCGGTGTTGGCGGGGAAGGGCGGGGCGGTGCTGGAGTCCTCGCTGGCCTGCCTGGCGTTGGGGTTCGAACAGGGTATAGAACCGCTCGCGACGCGCGTCCTGCCGCCTGAGCAACCGGTGTCGCGTTGGAATATCAGCGGTAACGAGGCCTGCGGCCTGGGCGCCTTGCGCGGCGGCATCCGCTTCGTCGCAGCCTACCCGATCACGCCCGCCAGCGAGATCCTGGAGTGGTTGGCGCCGCGCCTGGAACAGGTTGGTGGTTCGCTGCTGCAGGCCGAAGACGAGCTGGCGTCCATCAACATGATCATCGGCGCCTCCTTCGGCGGTGTGCCGTCGCTGACCGCCACCTCCGGCCCCGGCCTGAGCCTGATGCTGGAAGGGCTGGGGCTGGCCGTCACCAGCGAGACCCCGGTGACTGTGGTCAACGTGATGCGCGGCGGCCCCTCGACCGGTATCCCAACCAAGTCCGAGCAGGCCGACCTGAACATCGCCCTGTACGGCCTGCACGGCGACGCGCCGCACCTGGTCCTGGCCCCGCTCGACATCGGCGACTGCGTTTTCACCACCCAGTGGGCGGTCCAGCTGGCCGAACACCTGCAGAGCGCCGCGGTGGTGCTGTCCGATCAGGCCCTGGGACAGTCGCGCGCCATCACCGCGACGCCGCCCAACCTGGAGCTGGCGCTGGCGCGCCGGGTCGAGCCCGGTCCCGACGCCGCTTACCACCGCTACGCCCTGACCGCGGACGGCGTCTCCGCCATGACCCTGCCGGGGACGGCACACGGCATGTACACGGCCGACGGTTTGGAACACAACGCGCGCGGCACGCCCTCGAGCAAGGCCTCCGACCACGGTGAGCAGCTCGACAAGCGCGCCCACAAGCTGCTGGCACATGCCTACGGGCCGCACTGGGCGGAGCTCAGCGGCGACGGCACCCTGTGCCTGGTGACCTGGGGTTCGAGCTGCGGCGCGGTGCGCGAGGCCGCGGCCCGCCTCGACGCGGCCGGCATGCCGACCCGGGTGATCGCGTTGCGCTTGCTGATGCCGCTGCAGCACGCCGCCCTGCGGCAGGCCTTGCACGGCTGCAGTCGGGTCTGGGTGATAGAGCAGAACCACGGCGGCCAGCTGTTCCACTACCTCAAATCGCAGGATGCCCTGCCGGGCGGCAGCCGCTCGCTGGCGCGCCCCGGTCCGCTGCCGCTGCGGCCCGGCGACATCGTCGCCGTCCTGAGCGAGGAGGTCTGAGATGAACGACGCGGTTCCGACCGTCGCCCTCAAGGCGAAAGATTACAAATCCGACATCAAACCGATCTGGTGCCCCGGCTGCGGTCACTTCGCCGTGCTCTCGGCCGTGACCAAGGCGCTCGCGCACCTGGGCCTGGCCAAGGAACAGGTGGCCATGGTCTCGGGCATCGGCTGCTCATCGCGCCTGCCGGCCTATGTCGACAGCTACGGCTTTCACGGCGTGCACGGCCGCGCGCTCGCCGTGGCGGCCGGGCTCAAGGCGGCGCGTCCCGACCTGACCGTGCTGGTCGCGGGCGGCGACGGCGACGGCTTCTCGATCGGCGGCAATCACTTTCTGCACGCCTGCCGCCGCAATATGGACATGACTTATATCGTCATGGACAACGAGGTCTACGGCATGACCAAGGGCCAGGCCTCGCCCACCACGGCGCCGGAATGGACCCACAGCAAGATGACGCCGCATGGCACCGGGATGCGCCCGTTCCAGCCCGCCGCCATGGCCCTGGCGGCGGGCGCTACCTGGATCGCGCGCGGCTTCGCCGGCGACCCCAGCGAGCTGACCCGGTTGCTGGTGGGGGCCATACAACATCCGGGCTTTGCCCTGCTGCATGTGCTCAGTCCCTGCCAGACCTTCCGGCCCGAGCAGAAATATTGGAAAGACCAGGTCCACGCTTATGCGCAGGGCGGCACGGCCAGCAACGACCCGGTGGCGGCGGCCGCACGCATCCAAGGCGACGATGGCATGGCGCTGGGCCTGATTTATGCCCAACAGTTGCGGGTGTGGCAACCGCAGCCTGCGGCCAGCGCAACGGTGGCCAGCCTTGACGAGGAGTTCCGGGTATGAGCGACCTACTTTCGCAGCACATCGAGTCCCTGGCCGAATTCCTGGCGCATGCCCTGGAACTGGAACTCGAATCGGCCGAACGTTATCGTGACCTGGCGGACAACATGCAGGTGCACAACAACCCGGAGGTGTCCGAACTGTTCCGCCGCCTCGCCGGCTACGGCGACGCCCACGCCGATGAAGTGCGCCAACGCGCCGAGCCCTACGACCTGCCGAGCATCCCGCCGTGGGGTTTCAAATGGTCTTGTCCGGAGGCGCCCGAGGCGCCGTGCATGGAGGACATGCATTACCTGATGACCAAGTGCCAGGCCTTGCAACTGGCCCTGCACAACGAGATCCGCGGGCGCGATTTCTATACCCAGGTGGCGGAGACCGCGTCCGAACCCGAGGTGCAGGCGGCCGCCGCAGAGATGGCCGCCGAAGAGGACGGCCACGTCATAATGCTGCGCGAATGGTACGCCCGGGAGTCCTGCAACGCGCAGCCGGCGCCGTCCGATCTGGACCCGCCCAACACGCCGGAATAAGCCCTGCGGCCCCGCCCCGGAGCGCCATCGATGGCCGAACGCAAAACCGGCTCCTTGCACCTGCAGCGCTATCTGTTGAGCGGCGTCATCACCCTGGTCCCGCTGTGGGTGACCTGGCTGGTGTTCGAGTTCGTTTTCAAGCAGCTGTCCGGGCTGGGCGCGCCCTGGATTCGGGCCTTCGCGCGCAGCATCCAGGCCGAGTACCCGGCGCTCGCCCGCTGGCTGGTCGAATCCTGGTTCCAACAGGTGCTGGCGGCGCTGTTGATGCTGCTGGGACTGTACCTGGTGGGGTGGCTGGTCAGCCGGGTTATTGGCCGCCGCCTGCTGAACAGCATCGAGGGCACCATCGCGCGCCTGCCGATGATCCAAAATGTCTACGGCTTGGTGAAGAAGCTGATCGCGGCGCTGCAGCAGCAGCCGGACAAGGTGCAGCGGGTGGTGTTGATCGAGTTCCCCACGCCGGAGATGAAAACGGTCGGCTTCGTGACCCGCACCCTGGTCGATCAGGCTACCGGCGAGGAACTGGCGGCCGTCTATGTTCCCACCACGCCCAACCCGACCTCCGGCTACCTGGAAATCGTCCCGGTCAGCCGGCTGGTCTCGACCGACTGGAGCATGGATGACGCCCTGAATTTCGTCATCTCGGGCGGCGCGGCCGGCCCCACGCAGGTACCCTATTCACGCAACGAGAGCCAATGAATCCGACGGCGACAGGCAGCCACCGCGCAGAATGCGAGGTGTTTGACGGGATGGCGACCCGGCAGTACCGCGCCTGGTCAACGCCAGGGCCGAGTTGCAAGCAGCGTCCCCGTCAGCCGATCCTAAGCGGCGTAATCGGATTGCCCCGATATGCCCAGGAGTAACGCATGAAAATCATTGGACCCCTTTTCGGGCTGGCCGCGCTGGCAGCGATCAGCGGCAGTGCAACGGCGGTGGACGGGTTGGTGGTGGTCCAAAGCCCGCACCCCGTCAAGGACACCATGGACCGGATGGAGGCGGTGGTGCAGGCGCAGGGCATGACAGTGTTCGCCCGGATCGACCATGCCGCGGGGGCGGCCAAGGTCGAGCAGCAGCTGCGGCCGACGCAATTGCTGATTTTCGGCAATCCCAAAGGCGGCACGCCGTTCATGCAATGCGCCCAGACCATCGGCATAGAGCTGCCGCTCAAGGCCCTGGTGTGGGAGGACGCCGCGGGCCAGACCTGGCTCGGTTACGACGATCCGGCCTATCTGGCACAACGCCATGCGGTGACCGACTGTCCGGTGGTGGGGAACATGCAGAAGGCCTTGAGCGGATTCGCCCAGCGCGCCACCGCGCCCTGAGCAGGGCCGCCAAGCCGCCCCACCGATCGCGCTTACCGCGCGCTCACCCATGGTGGGTGTCGGCCCCCGCGTCGACGTCCCCGGCGACATCTTGTAGTTTGTAAAGGCACTTCAGACATAACAAAGGCTAAGGAGCATGGCATGAACCCCGAACTGATCGGCGCTTCCTGGGACAGCATCGGCAAGCGGCAAAGTGCGCTGCTGACCGACTTCTACCAACAACTGTTCGCCCGACACCCTTACTACCGGCCCCTGTTCCCGGCAACGCTGGACCGCCAGATGGCCAAGATGGCGAACACCATCGCGATGGTGGCGCGGCTGGCGGACGCGCCGGAACTGGTCGAGCCACATATGCAGCGCCTGGCGCAGGCACACGCCCAGTACCGGCTCGGCCAGCAGGATATGGACAACTTTCGGGCGGTGTTCCTCGACGTCTTGGGCGAGTACCTGCAGGACGACTGGACCCCGGAATGCCGCGCTGCCTGGAACGATGCCTTCGGGACCATCATCGAAAAGCACATGTTGGCTGGGGCGGGCGGTTGATAGGGGCCATCGGTCGGCGCCGCCCTTGACCGCCTGGCGGGACGACCGAGCCGGTGCCATGCTGTCGTCAGGCCCAGCTACCGATTCCGGAGGTTCGCAACATGCGTCGCCAGCTACTGTTCAGTGGATTGCTTACCCTGTTGGCATTGGGACTTGCCGGTGGCTGCGAGCAGGCCGGGCCACCCGAGGTCCCCAGCGTCGATCGCATGACCGCGGGCATTTTCCTCGAGCCGGAGGAACGCGCCGTCCTCCCGCCCGGTGTCAGCGTGCGACCGGTGTACGAGCCGGGCCTGGCCCTGACCAAGGCCTCCGAGGGTTTCCGCGAACACCGCTACAACGATGCGGCCAACTACTGCACCATCGCCTATGGTCACCTGATCAAGCTGGCCAGCTGTGATGGCACCGAACCCGCGCGGTTCCTCCGCGGCCTGTCCGAGCCCGAAGGATCGGAGCTGCTGGTGGAGGATATGCGCACGGCCCAGATCGTGGTCATGACGGCCGTCGAGGTCGAGCTTAGCGACGGCCAGTTTGCCGCCTTGAGCGACTTCGTATTCAACGTGGGTGGCGGCAACTTCCGCAGCTCGACGCTGCGGCGCGTGGTCAACGCCGGCGACTTCGATAACGTACCGACCCAGTTGCGCCGTTGGGTCAAGGCGGGCGGCCGCGAGCTGCCCGGCCTGGTCGCCCGGCGCGAGCGCGAAATCGAACTGTTCTTCGAGGGCCTGCCAGTGCCGCGTGCCCTGCCGCCGGCCGACATGCCCACCGAGGCCATCGACATCCAGGCGGGCGAAAGCCTGTGACCGTTCGGCCTCCGGCAGGGTGGTTGAGCGTCTAAGCTCTATGTAAAGGCCTTTGTGGGCCGCGCCGTGGTCAGGCGCTGGCGCGATGAATCTGGAGTAGCCATGGGTACCAGTTGGCGGATCTTGGGCTTGGTTATGCTGGCGCTGTGCATCGGTCCGGCGCAGGCCGGGGAATGTACGATCGAGGAAATCATCCAGCTGCGCGATGCCGGCTTCTCCGCCGAGCGCATCGCCGAACTGTGTGCCGCGGAAGCGGGCGACGCGACCGCGCCGACAGCGGTGCCGCTGCGCATCATTTATTTCCGGTCTGACAAGCCCACCGTAATGGCCGGCGACACCGCGACCCTGGAATGGCAGACCGAGGGGGCAACCGCCGTCGAGATCAGCGGCATCGGCCCGGTGGCCGCCAGCGGCGCGCGCGTCGTGGACCCTGCGAAGGACGGCACCCACTATGCCCTGGTGGCGCGGGGGGTGCAGGGCGACCCGGTGCGCGAGGAGCTGTCCATCGCCGTGGGCTACCCGATGGTCATAAGTCCGGATGGCAAGCCCGGCTCCGGCAGCATCGCCAGCCCGGCCGCTGGCGGCTCGGCCCAACCGGGCGCGCCGGTGCTCACCATCCCGATCCCCGCCATCCTGGACCAGTTCCTGCCACCGCCCGAGCAGGACTGTGTCCGCGTCGACTGGCAGCGCGCCGAGCTGCGGCAGCGCGGCGAGCGCTGGCTGATCGTGGTCGGCGACCTGTTGCTGAAGAACTTCGGGGCGCAGCGGGACGAGGCCCGCCAGGCACTGCGCATCCTGCGGCACTATCGCGTCGATCAGCAGTGTTTCGTCGGTCGCCCCGACCCATCGCTGGAGTATTACCTGGCGGGGGGCAGGGCGCCGCGCGGGGCCATGCCCGGCGAAGACTGCGTCAGCTTCGACCCGCGGGCGCTCGAGGTGCAGCGCGTCGGTAATCGCTGGAAGATCGTCGAGGGCAGTCACTGGATCATGGATTTCGACCACCAGGAGGCCGAGGCGCGCCAGGCGCTGCGGATCCTCAGGCACCATGGGTTCACCCAGCAGTGCTTCGTCGGACGCCCGAACCCGTCGCTGACCTACCTGCGGCGCTGACCGACGCCTTGGAACCTTGATACAACGCGTGCTGGGCATTGCCCATGGGGCAGGGAGGAGCTGATGGACTTCAAGAAACTGCTGTCGTACATACCGGGCTGGTTGGGCTTCCTGGCGCTGATCGTCATCGGCCTGCTGATGCTGCTCAACGGGGCCATCGAACCCTTCGGGCCGCTCGACTACGCAAACCGGGCCGGCTTCATCATCTTCGGGGTGTGCGCCCTGCTGATCGGGGGTTTGTCCTGGATCCTTGGCGGTACCGCCGAGATCAAGGGGCGTACGGGCAAGGTCGGGGTCCTGGTGAAGATTCAGGACCTGCCGTGGTGGGCCCACCTGATCAACGGTATCCTGCTGGCGGTTGCCATCGTGTTGTACCTGGTACTGACCAGCTGAGCAGGCAGCGGCGGCCGGCCGTCGGCCG
>JBFZDU010000287.1:0-4462 GCA_041307205.1 Gammaproteobacteria bacterium
CCTTGGGCCGCGTTGGCATTGCCGGGCCGGTCTACGAGCGGCGCCCTCGCCGCGATCGCGCGTGGCCATCGGGCCGGGGGCGGCCCTCCTACAGCGCACCCTTGGGCCGCGTTGGCATTGCCGGGCCGGTGTGGGCGCGAGGTCAGGCTCCCGCTGAGCGTGGTGCCGGCGCCGTGACCACGGCCCGGTTGCGCACTCCCTGGCAGGTCACCAGAGCCGTCTGGCTGGCCTTGTTTCTGCGCGAGTTCATGGGCCGGGTCAGCGCCGATCGGCTGGCCTGGTTCTGGATGCTGTTCGAGCCGATCGCGATGATGGGCATCATGGTCGCCATCCGCACCGTGGCGCTGGGGGGGGATCGGCATATCGCGGGCGTGAACTTCGTGCTCTGGCTGCTGGTCGGCCTGCTCGGGTTTTTTCTGTTCCGCGAGAACATGGTGCGTTCGATCGGCTCCATCGAGGCGGGGAGGGCGCTGTACAGCTACCGCCAGGTCAAGCCGGTCGACCTGGTGCTGGTGCGCGGCTTTCTCGAAGGGTCGCTGAAGACCTTCATCCTGGGACTGTTCATCGCCGTGGGCACCCTGCTCGGCGTCGACGCCTTTCCCGGTGACTTCATGTTGGCGCTGTTCGCCTGGATGTCGCTGTGGCTGCTCGGGCTCGGCGTGGGCCTGGTGTTGTCGGCGCTCTCGGCGCTCGTGCCCGAGATCGGCAAGATCGCGCGCATCACCAACCTGCCGCTGTTGATCATCTCCGGGGTCATAATCCCGATGAACTTCCTGCCGCACGACATCCTGCAATACCTGATGTGGAACCCGATACTGCACGGCCTCGAACTGCTGCGGTCCGGCTTCTTCCCCAACTATCGCCCCATCGTCGGTCTCGATGCCACTTACCTGTGGATCTGGGTGCTATCGCTGCTGACGCTCGGGTTCATGCTGCAGATCCGCTTCGAGGTCAGGTTGAAGGCCCTATGATCGAAGTCCGGGGCCTGTGGAAGCGCTACCACACCTACAAGGCGAGCGACTGGGTGTTGCGCGATCTGAATTTCGTCATCCCCACCGGGGTCAGCGTGGGGGTGATCGGGCGCAATGGGGCGGGCAAGTCGACCCTGCTGCGGCTGATCGCCGCCATGGACTCGCCCGAACGCGGCAAGGTCGTGCGGCATTGCCGGGTGTCCTGGCCGATCGGCCTGGGCGGTGGGCTGCAGCCGTCCATGACCGGGCGCCAGAACATCAAGTTCGTGGCGCGAATTCACGGCAGCGGCAATAGCATTCCCGAGGTGGTCGCCAAGGTCGAGGAGTTTGCCGAGATCGGCGATGCCATCGACAAGCCGATCAAAACCTATTCCTCGGGCATGCGTGCCCGGCTCAACTTCGGCCTCTCGCTGGCATTCAATTTCGATGTCTATCTGTCTGACGAGGCCACGGCGGTCGGCGACGTGGCCTTTCGGCAAAAAGCCTCGAAGGCCTTCAAGGATCGCGTCGGCCAGTCCAGCCTGATCATGGTGTCGCACCAGGAAGGGATACTGAAGGAACTCTGCCAGGCGGGACTGTACCTGGACGGCGGCAGTGCCTACTGGTTCGACGACATCAAGGACGCCCTCAAGGCGTATCATGACGGCGTCGCCGCGCGGGCGGAGCAGGCGGCAAAGGCATGATGCCGGCCGGCAATCCCGCTGTGGGTGGACTGCGCCTGGCGTGCCAATCTTCGTGACTACAGCGGTGCGACCGCCCGGAACCAGATAAGCAATGACCGGATTTTGGAAAGAGTACCCTCACTGGGTTTTGGTGTTTGTCGCCACCGCCCTGTTCGCCGGCTATCAGGGCCTGTGGGCCTCCGACCGTTATGTTTCGGACGCCAATGTGGTTCTCGAAAGCCCGCAGATCGCGGCGCCCAACCTGGACTTCAGCTCGCTGCTCAGCGGCGGCGGCCAAGGCACCGGCGACATGCTGCTGTTGCGCGATCACCTGCTCTCGGTCGACATGCTGCGCAAGGTCGACGAACAGCTGGGCTTTCGGCAGCACTACGCCGACCCCGCCATCGATTACTTCTCGCGGCTGGAGGACGCCGACGTCCCGATAGAGGACCTGCACGAGTACTACCTGCGCTGGGTCTCCGTCGAGTTCGACGACTATGCCCAGGTGCTGCGGATGCGCGTCCAGGCGTTCGACCCGGACATGGCGCATGCTGTGGCCAACCTGTTGCTGCGCGAGGGCGAGGCCCACATGAACGCGATGGGCCAGCGCCTCGCGGAGGAGCAGGTGCGCTTTCTCGAACGCCAGGTCGAGGAACTCTACGACCGCTTCGAGGCCGCCCGGCAGGAGCTCATCCGCTACCAGAACCTGCACGGACTGGTCTCGCCCTCGGGCACGGTGGAAAGCCTGAGCGCGGTGGTGGCCAGCCTCGAAGGCCAGTTGGCCAACTTCAAGGCGGAACGCAAGGCGCTGGCGAGCTTCCAGCGCGACACCTCGCCGGAGTTGGTGAAGGCCGAGGCGATGATCGCCTCGCTCACCGAGCAGATCGAGCAGGAGCGCGCCCGGTTGGCGCAACGCTCGGGCGGGGCGCTCAACACCCTTTCGGCGGAGTACCAGTCGCTGGAACTCAGGGCGCAGTTCGCCCAGGAGAGCTATTCGGCGGTGTTGGCGGCGCTGGAGAACACGCGCATCGAGGCCGCCAGAAAGCTCAAGCAGGTCTCGGTGCTGCAGACCCCGACGTTGCCCGAATACCCGGTGAAGCCGGAGCGCCTGTACAACATCGTGGTGTTCGGCATCGTCGCCCTGTTCCTGGGCCTGATCGGCCAGATGCTGGTGCTGATCATCCGCGATCACATGGATTGAGTTCGGGAGGCGCCGCCCTCGCCGCGATCGCGGTTGGTGGGTCATCGGGCCGGGGGCGGCCCTCCTACAGCGCACGGTTGGGCCAGCGTGGTATCGCCTGCCCGGTGTAGGAGCGGCGCCCTCGCCGCGATCTTGGTTGGTGGGTCATCGGGCCGGGGGTGGCCCTCCTACAGCGCACGGTTGGACCAGCGTGGCATTGCCCGGCCGGTGTAGGAGCGGCGCCCTCGCCGCGATCTTGGTTGGCGGGTCATCGGGCCGGGGGCGGCCCTCCTACGGCGCATCGTCGGCCCACCGTGGTAAGGCCCGGGCTGTTCGCGATAAAGATGCGCGGGCGTTACCCGAAACCGTATCGATTCGTTGTAAAGTCTCCCCTCGTTTTTTGCCGGGGAGGCTGGCGCGAGTGAAAAAAGCACTGATCACCGGGGTCACCGGCCAGGACGGTTCCTATCTGGCGGAGTTTCTGCTGCAGAAGGGCTACGAGGTGCACGGCATCAAGCGCCGCGCTTCTTCGTTCAACACCCAGCGGGTGGATCACATCTACCAGGACCCGCACACCGACAATCAGCGCTTCGTACTCCATTACGGCGACCTCACCGACAGTTCCAACCTGACCCGCATCCTGCGCCAGATCGAACCCGACGAGGTCTACAACCTCGCTGCCCAGTCGCACGTGGCGGTGAGCTTCGAGGCACCGGAGTACACGGCCGACGTGGTGGCCATGGGGACGCTGCGCCTGCTCGAGGCGATCCGCTTCCTGGGGCTGGAGCAGAAGACCCGCTTCTACCAGGCGTCGACCTCCGAGTTGTACGGCCTGGTGCAGGAAGTGCCGCAGACCGAGACCACCCCCTTCTATCCGCGCAGCCCTTACGCGGTGGCCAAGCTCTATGCCTACTGGATCACGGTCAACTACCGCGAGGCCTACGGCATCTACGCCTGCAACGGGATCCTGTTCAACCACGAGTCGCCGCGCCGCGGCGAGACCTTCGTCACCCGCAAGATCACCCGCGGCCTGGCCAATATCGCCCAGGGGCAGGAGCGGTGCCTGTTCCTCGGCAATATGAATGCGCTGCGCGACTGGGGCCACGCCAAGGATTACGTGCGCATGCAGTGGCTGATGCTGCAGCAGGAGCGCCCCGAGGACTTCGTCATCGCCACCGGCGTGCAGCACTCGGTGCGCGATTTCGTGCGCATGGCGGCGGCGGAACTGGGTCTGACCCTGCGTTTCGAGGGCGAGGGCGTGGCGGAGCAGGGCATAGTCGCGGCGATCGAGGGCGACAAGGCCCCGGCGCTGGCGGTGGGCGATGTGATCGTGGCGGTCGACCCGCGGTATTTCCGGCCGACCGAGGTCGAGACCCTGTTGGGCGACCCGAGCATGGCGAAGCGGAAACTGGGCTGGGTGCCGGAGATCACGGTGCAGCAGATGTGCGCGGAGATGGTCGCCGCCGACCTGCACGAGGCGCGGCGTCACGCGCTGCTCAAGCAGCACGGCTACGCCCTGCCGATCGCCATCGAGTAGGAAAGGTGGGCCGTTGCAAGTTGCCGCTGCGCGGCGCGATGCGTCCGGTGGTGTGCCGGACATAGCCAATCTCGGAGGTCTTCCAAGGTGAGCGAACAGGGACCAACGGTTG
>JBFZDU010000288.1:0-5265 GCA_041307205.1 Gammaproteobacteria bacterium
CACTGCACCGGGCGGCAGCTGCAGATCATGGCGACCGCCCTGGCTGGCGCGCAATGCAAACGACAGGGTCGCGTCGGTGGCCCGCTGGCCCGGGGCGACCCGCAGCTCGCTCGCATCGATAGTGACCGTGTTGCCGGGCACGCCGCCGGGCCGCTGCACGCGCAAGGTGATTTGCTCGCCTGGCCAGGGGTGCCAGGCGGGCAGCCAGTTGTTCGCCCCGTCCTGGTGATGCACGGGTGGGATGCCGCTGACCTCGACATGCCAGATCGGGCCGATGTCGGCCCGCCAGGTCTCCACCCATTGCGTGGTGTCGGGCGCCGTCAGGGTGAGGCTGGCCACCGGGTCGAGGCGCGAACGCCAGCCGGCTTCCGCCTGGTTGGCCGCCAGGTTGAGCGTCAGCATCCCGTCCTTGACCCGAAGCGCTTCGGTGGTGACCGATTCACCCGGCAGCAGCGGCACCTGCACCGACAAGGGCACGCCCAGCGGCGAGGCGCGGCGCACGCGGGTCTCGACCTCCCAGTCGATGCCCAGGCGCAGCAGCCGCTCCACGCGCAAAAAGGGCGGCAGCACGGCCGGCACCAGGTCCGCAGCGGCCGACGCCGCGCCCTCCCCCAGCCGCGTCAGGCTGAGTTGTCCGTCGGGTACGCCGTTGGCGTCCAGACCCTCCGCCGACCAGCCGCTGAGTGCCAGCTGCACGCGGCGTGGGCGCAGCGGCAGCGGGATCTGCAGCTGGTCCGCTGGTGGCAACAGGGCCGTAATACTGACCTGGTGCTGTCCGGCCGGGACCAGCAGCCACAGCTGGTTGGGCTGGGTGCGGAACAGGCCGGGCTGTGGGGCGCCGTCGACCAGCACCCGCACCGGCGTTACCTGGCGCGTATCCAGCGGCAGCGGGATGGCGGTCGGCTCCAGCGCCTGCACGGTCAAATCCGCCTGGTACCGGTCGGCGTCGACCTGCAGCGCCAGCGCCGGCAGGTCCGCCAACGGCGGTTCGAAGCGCCGCTCGAGCAGGCGCTGCTGCAGTTGCTCCAGCAGCGCCGGTGGCGGGAAATCGGCCGCCGAGCCCGCGCCACCCCACCCCGCCAGCAGGCCGGCCAGCAGGACGTTCACCCGCCAGCGTCCGTTGGCGGCCCGGCGTGCGGCCACAAAGCGCCAGGCGAGCAACAGCACCAGGGCGATGCTCAGCCATTTATAGACACGCTGGGCGGACGGCCCGAGCAGATACAAGTGGATCTGCTGCCCGGCGGCGACCGGGCCGTTCCAGTCCAGGCTGGCGGTGCGCCATTCCCAACGCGGCAGGCCGGGTCCGGTCTGCAACAACGCCTTGGGATCGAGCTGGTCGAGCGCGCGCGCCGGCGTCGGCAGGGTTGCCGGTTCCCGCTGCGCGTCCAGCGACAGGACCTCCGCGCTCTCCGCGATGGCGCGTTTCGCGGCCGAGCGCACCGGCTCGGTCAAGGGCGCGGCGGGCGGCGCGGCACCGACCGCCTGCGGCGCGACCCAGGGCAGTTCCAACTGCGGATAGATGGCCTCGCGGGCCTGCTGGACCAGGAAGGGCAGCGCGCTGACCAGCAGGGCCAGCAGGCCGAGCAGGCGTGCGCCCCTGACCAACTGGTACGCCCTGCCCCGCGCCGGCACCACGCGCAACAGTGCAATGGTGGCGAGCAGGTACAACCAGATCATCTGCGGAGCCAAAGGCTCGTGCCAGGTCAATGCCAGGGTGAGCAGTGCCACCGGCGCCCAGTACCAGCGCCACAGCCGCGCCACCGCCAGCGTGACGATCAGCACCAGGAACAGGTCATACAGGGTCCAACGCTGCAGCCAGGAATCGGGCACGTTGTCGACCCCCCCGACGGCGAGCAGCCGCCAGCCCGGCGGCAGATGCAGCCGGGTCTCCACCGCCTGGAAGTCTCTGCCCCACCCGGTCGCCGGCAGCACCGTCACCGCGCCCTCGAGCCGCGACTCGGCCACCAGGTCGAGTTCCCCGCGGCGCACCTCGACGCCGCTGCGCGGGTCGTCGGCAAGCCGGGTGATGAACTGCGGACGACCGTCGATGGTGACCCGGCCCAGCGTCAGCGGCGCCGCCACCGCCAGGCGCCAGTCGCTCGTCATCCGGCCATGGAGGTGATCCCGCAGGGTGTAGCCCCGGCCGTCGAAGTCGAGCCACAGCTCGCGCCGCAGTGACAGCCGGTCCGGTTCCGGCACCGGGTCGCCACGACGTACCACCGTGAAGGTCAGCCGCTCGCCGGCGGCGAGCTGATAGGTCGGCAGATTGGCGAAATCGGCCGGCAGCCGGACCTGGCGCGGGTCGATCTGGGTGGCGCCCCCGACCTCCGCAACGCGGTCCTGCAGGGACGCCCGGTACACCCAGGTCTCGCGTGCCGGCCAGGGGTCGGCCTGCGCCGGCATGGCGAGTTCGCCCAGCTCGCCCGGGTGGCGCGCCAGCACGCGCAGCACCCAGCGCCCCGGCTGGACCTGGACCCGCAGGCTGCCGTCGGGTTCGAGCCGCGCCGGCAGCTTGCCGAGCACCTGCACCGGAATGAAATCCGCCAGCAGCGGGTTGCCGACCACCAGCTCGCGCTGGGCGCCGGAAACCTCGAGCGTCAACTCGGTGGTGACCTCGAACGGGTGCGCGTCGGACAACAGCCGCGACACGCTCAGGCGCAGGCTGTCCTCCGGTTCCCTGGCGCCCGCGCCGGTGGGGGTGGACTGCAGCCACAGTCGCCCGTCGCGCAGCTGCGGGTGGCTGACCGGGTCGCCGTTGCGCCGGTAGTGCACCAGGCCGGTCTGTTCGTTGATCGCCAGCGCATCGGGTATCCGCTGCCAGCCAAAGTGCCCTGCCAGCTGGAAGGTCCCCGGTGGCAGGTAGACGGTCGGCACGCCCTGGAATTCAATCACCTCGACCGGGCTGGCGTCGGCGGTCACGTCCTGTGGCCAATGTGCGTTGTCGCCCGGCAGCACCACCCGGCCCTCGCGATACACCACCACCGACTGGGTAAAACGGGCGCCGGTCGCTTCGACCTCGAGGTGCAATTCGCCGGGCCAGATGCAGGTCCGCCCCTCGCCGGCATAACTCACCGGGCAGGGCAGCTCCGGGTGCGCCTGCAGCACCCAGGGTATCCAGGGTCGCAGCGGTTCGGGGATGTCCTCGACGGCCGGCGGGGCGGCCAAGCCCGTGCCCGAGCAAAGCACGGACAGGATCAGGGCGAGCATGCGCATGGGGGCTCCTTCGCGAGTCGCTGCGGCGCCCAAGTATCGCGCGCCGGCGGGCTCGAAGACAGGGCAAACCGCAGCGGGGTTGCACCCGGGCCGCCCGGCTCAGAAAGGGTTGACGCTGGCCTGCTCGGTGAAGTCCAGGTAGCCGGCGCTCGCGCCCTGACGCCAGCCGGCGCTGACCGATCCGCCCTTCTGCTAGGCTTCGAATTTGTCCGGGGGAACCGTGCCATGAGCGATTACTCGAACGATTTCCCGCTGGCCGAAGGGATCACCTATCTCAATCACGCGGCGGTCGCCCCCTGGCCACGCCGGACGGCCGCTGCCGTCGCCCGCTTCGCCGCCGAGAACAGCACCCACGGCGCACAGCACTACCCCGACTGGCTCAAGGTCGAGCAACGCCTGCGCACCCGGCTGGCGCAACTGTTGAGTGCGGGCTCCCCGGACGACATCGCGCTGCTGAAGAACACCTCGGAGGGCCTGTCGCTGGTCGCCCACGGGCTCCCCTGGTCGGCCGGTGACAATCTGGTCGGCATCCGCGGCGATTTTCCGTCCAACCGGGTGGTCTGGGAGTCGCTCGACCGCTACGGGGTCCGGTTTCGCGGGGTCGACGTCAATGCGACACCCGATCCGGAACAGGCGCTGCTCGACGCCTGTGACCGGGATACCCGGCTGCTGGCCGTCAGCTCGGTGCACTATGCGACCGGACTGCGGCTCGACCTCGAACGGCTCGGCCGTCACTGCCGCGCCCACGGCATCCTGTTCTGCATCGACGCCATCCAGAGCCTGGGCGTCATACCCCTCGACGTACAGGCGATCGGTGCCGACTTCGTGGCCGCCGACGGTCACAAATGGCTGCTCGGACCCGAAGGCCTGGCGGTGTTCTACTGCCGGCCGGCGTTACGCGAACGCCTGACGCTCCACCAATTCGGCTGGCACATGCTGGCGGACCGCGGTGACTACGAGCGTCCCGACTGGACACCGAGTCCGAGCGCCACCCGTTTCGAGTGCGGGAGCCCCAACATGCTCGGCATCCACGGTCTGGATGCGAGCCTCGAGCTGCTGCTGACGGTCGGCGCCGAGCGCATTCTGAGAGAGGTTATGAATATAACCTCTTATCTTATTGATGCTATTAATAAACTACCTGCTTACCAACTGCGCTCACCGACCCTGCCCGAGCGCCGGGCCGGGATCGTCAGCGTCCGGCCGCTGGGTCAGGACCCGAACCACTGTCATGCCGCTCTGATGGCGCGCGGCGTGATCTGCGCGGCACGTGCCGGCGCAGTGCGGCTGTCGCCGCATTTCCATACCCGTACAGTAGATATAGACCGGGCAGTCGAAATATTAGGCGATTTATCCAACGAGTTATAAAAATTAATTAACTATTTGTTTTTGAAAATTTAAAATTCTTTCATTTTTATAGAACGATCATACTAAAAATATAAGAACTTTCGTCCGAAACAAGTGCTGTCCCTCCCCGGTCTATACTCAGCAAGGACGGTGTTTCGGGGGGTGTCACATGAAACGCTGGATGGAATGGCTGGGCAACCGCTGGACCGAGTGGTTGACGCACGAATGGGCACCACCGACCACCCCGCTGTGCGACTTCAATCGCCTGCGCTTCGAACTGCGTCCCGGCGACGTCCTGCTGGTGGAAGGTCGCAGCCGGGTCTCGGAAGTCATCAAGATCGTCACCCAGAGCCCCTGGAGCCACGCGGCGCTGTACATCGGGCGCCTGTTCGACATCCGTGATCCCAAGCTGCGGGCCCGGGTCGAGGGCCGCTTCGAGAGCGATCCCGAGCAACAACTGATCGTCGAGGCCCTGATGGGCCGCGGCACCATCATCTCGCCGCTGTCCAAGTACCGTCTCGACCACCTGCGGTTGTGCCGCCCCGACGGGTTGTCGCCGGACGATGCGCAACAGGTGATAGGTCACGCCATTCGCGGCGTGGGCCTGGCCTATGACGTGCGGCAGGTGCTCGACCTGGCACGGTTCATTTTCCCCTGGAGCGTCCTGCCGCGGCGCTGGCGTTCCAGCTTGTTCCAGCACAATGCCGG
>JBFZDU010000289.1:0-3205 GCA_041307205.1 Gammaproteobacteria bacterium
TCGGTGCCGGCGTGGCCGCCGCCGACGACTATGACTTGGTAGGACTCGGGGTGAAACATCGCGGCTGCCTCGGAAACGTCTGGTATTTTAGCCGGGTTTCAAGCGCTTGGCGGGCGCGCGGAACACGGCTCCGCACTTTACTGCAAGAATGGCGTCAAACCCTGACGGCGGTTTCAGAAAGGCCGGACCGGCGCCGCTACCGGCCATGACGCCTCGCTGCGAATGCAGAATACAGGAACCCGATGAAGGACCCCCGACGCATGACGACCCCGGTCGCCGCGGTTGCCGGACCCGGCAGTCTGGACACGGTGCTGGCCAAGGCCGACCAGATCATCCTCGGCAAGCCCCAGGTCACGCGGCTGGCCCTGACCTGCCTGCTGGCCGGTGGGCATCTGTTGATCGAGGACCTGCCCGGGGTGGGCAAGACCACCCTGGCGCACCTGCTGGCGCGGCTGCTCGGGCTGGGCTTCCAGCGCATCCAGTTCACCAGCGACCTGCTGCCGGCCGACCTGCTGGGCGCGTCGATTTACGACCGCGAGGACGGCCGTTTCCACTTTCATGCCGGGCCGGTGTTCTGCCAGCTGGTGCTGGCCGACGAGATCAACCGCGCCACGCCCAAGACCCAGAGCGCCCTCCTGGAAGCCATGGAGGAGCGCCAGGTCACGGTCGACGGCGAGACGCGGCCCTTGCCCGATCCCTTCTTCGTGATCGCCACCCAGAACCCGGCCCACCAGGTCGGCACCTTTCCGCTGCCCGAGTCGCAGCTCGACCGCTTCCTGATGCGGATCCGGCTCGGTTACCCCGGCCCGGCCGCCGAACGCGAGTTGCTGGCCGGGCGGGACCGCCGCGCCATGCTGGCCGAACTGAGCCCGGTGCTGGACACCGCCAGTCTGCAGGCTTGGCAGCAGCGCATCGAGGAAGTGCACGTGGCGGATGCGCTGCTCGATTATGTGCAGGCCTTGCTCAGCGCCTCGCGCGCGGACGGGCGGTTCGAACACGGTCTGTCGCCGCGCGCCGGGCTTGCGCTGCTGCGCGCCGCCCGGGCCTGGGCCTTGCTGGACGGCCGCTACCAAGTGCTGCCCGAGGACGTGCAGGCGGTGCTGGCGGCGGTGGCCGGGCACCGCCTGCGCGCCGCCGACGGGCTGGGCGACGGCGATGCCGCGGCCAAGGCCCTGCTGGAAGCTGTGCCCATCCCCTGAGATGAACGCGCGGCTGGCGGCCTGGGTCCGGTTCGAGCAGCCGCATGCCGATGGCCAGCTGCGGGTGCACGGTCGGCGCATCTATATTCTGCCGACGCGCTACGGCCTGGTGTTCGGGCTGCTGCTGCTGCTCACCCTGATCGGTGCGGTCAATTACGGCAACAACCCGGCCTTCCTGGTGACCTTCCTGCTCGCCGGGCTGGGTTCGAACGCCATTTTCCAGACTTGGCGCAATCTACAGGGGGTCGCGGTGCGGCCCTTGCGCACCGAGCCGGTGTTCGCCGGAGAGGCGGCGAGGTTCCGGTTCCAGATCGCGGACGAGGCCGGCCGTGAACGCCCCGCGCTGCAGTTGGCCTTCACCGGCCACGACCCGCAGGTGGTCGACGTGCCGGCGCTGGGCAGCGCGGTTCTCGAACTGGCACTGCCGACGCAGCGCCGCGGCCGGTACGCCGCGCCGCGCCTGGTACTGGCGAGCCGTTACCCGCTCGGTTTGCTGCATGCCTGGTGTTACCTCGAAAGCGCCGCGGATTGCCTGGTCTACCCGCGCCCGTCCGGCCCCTGGCAGCCGCCGGGCAGCCCCCACTTCGGCGGGGCCGAGAGTGGCGACCGCGGCGTGGGGGCGGACGACTTCGTCGGCCTGCGCGGCTACCGCCCCGGCGACTCGCCGCGGCATATCGATTGGCGGGCCCTGGCGCGCGAGCGCGGTCTGCTGACCCGCCAGTTCGGCGGCGATCGTGCCGAACGCCTGTGGCTGGAGTGGGAGCAGACACCGGGCGCCGATACCGAGGAACGGCTGCGCCGCTTGTGCCGCGCCCTGCTCGATGCCGAGCGCAGCGGCGCCCGCTACGGGCTGCGGCTCCCCGGGAGCAGTCGCGGGCCGGGGCACGGACCGGCGCACCTGGCGGACTGCCTGGGTCAGCTGGCGCGCTTCCCCGGTGCGGCGGGGGACGGGGAGCCGTGAAGGACGCGCTCGCCGGCCGCGACGTACCCGGACCCCAGCTGATCCTGCTGGTGGCCTTGCTGGGCTTGGCGGTGGCGCCGCATCTGGTCAATCTCAGTCCCTGGATCACCGGGCCGTTCTACCTGATGGCCGGCTGGCGCCTGAGCGCCGCGCTGCGGCCGACGCTGTTGCCCGGGCGCTGGCTGCTGCTCGCCCTGACCCTGCTGGCGCTGGCGAACGTCGCCCTGCACCTGGGGGTCGCCGACGGGCGTAGCGGCGGCGTGGCCCTGCTGGTCGCCATGCTGGGGTTGAAGCTGCTCGAACTGCGCAGCCGCCGCGACCTCTACATGGCGGTGTTCCTCGGTTATTTCGTGGTCGTGACCCAGTTTCTGTTCCAGCAGGGGCTACCCCTCGCGGCCTACCTCGGCGGCGTGGTGGTGGGTCTCACCGGGGTGCTGGTGGCAATGAACCGGGCGACACCCGGCGCGCCGCTGGGTCCGGCCCTTGCCCAGGCCGGCCGGTTGCTGGCGGCGGCGGTCCCGGCCATGGCGGTGCTGTTCGTGCTGTTTCCGCGCTTGAACGGCCCCTTGTGGGGCTTGACCGTGAACCTGAGCGGCGCGATTACCGGCATCAGCAACGAGATCAGCCCCGGCAGCATCAGTCAGTTGAGCCAGTCACGCGCCACCGCGTTCCGGGTCACTTTCGAAGACCCGGTGCCGCCGCCGGCGGCGCGCTACTGGCGCGGCCTGGTGTTGTGGGACACGGACGGGCGCACTTGGAGCAGTGGCCCGCCGCTGCCTTACGGCTACCGCGGAGCGCTGCCGACGGTCAGTGGCAACCCGGTGCGCTACGAAGTCACCCTGGAACCCACGCAGCAACCCTATCTGTTCCTGCTTGACCTGCCGCGCGCCGCCCCGACCGACGCGCACCTAGCGCCCGAACTGACCGCGCAAACCCGAACCGCGATCACCCGACGACTGACCTACCGGGGGGAAGCCTGGCCCGAGGGGCGCCAGACCCGGCTCACCGCGCAGGAACGGGAGCGCGGCTTGTGGCTGCCGGACAC
>JBFZDU010000290.1:0-3421 GCA_041307205.1 Gammaproteobacteria bacterium
CAGTTCGGATACGGTCAGCGCTCCGGACCGACAGACCACCAAGTCAGCCCAGGCATAGGCCGCCGCCATGTCGTGCAGGAAATCGCTGACCTCGGCCTCGATGCCGGCTGCCACATAGGCGCGCCGAGTCGCTTCGGCCTTGTCACGGCCGGCCTGGTGGCGCACCTGCGGCAACGCGTCGGGCGCCAGCAGCGACAAGGCTGCGGGAAGCTTTTCGTTGAGCGCCGCGGCCCCCAGGGAGCCACCCAGTACCAGCAGTCGGCACGACCCCGAGCGGGCCACGAAACGCGCCTCGGGCAAGGGCAGTTCGGCAATCTCCCGGCGCACCGGGTTGCCCGTGGCGACGGCCTGGCGCGCCGCGGCAAAACTGCCGGGGAACGCCTCCAGGACCCGGGTGGCGATGCGCGCCAGCCACTGGTTGGTCAGGCCCGGAATCGCGTTCTGTTCGTGAATCACCAGGGGCCGCCCCTGCAGCCAGGACACCAGGCCGCCGGGGCCGGTGACGAATCCGCCCATGCCCAGCACCACCTGCGGCCGGCGCCGTTGCAACACCCGCCACGCCTGCAGCATGGCGCGCAGCAGCCGCAAGGGTGCCAGCAGCTTTCCGGCCACGCCCTGGCCGCGCAGCCGATAGGCGTCCACCGCCTCCAGCACGAAACCGTATTGCGGCACGATGCCGGCCTCGAAGCTGTGCGGCGTACCCAGCCAGGAGACCTCGCAACCGCGGCTGCGCAACTCCTGCGCCACCGCCAGGGCCGGGAACACATGCCCGCCGGTCCCACCCGCCATCACCATCACGCGCGTAGCCATGGCTCGCCCCCGTCCTGGTCAGCGTAACGATTCTCGTACTGGATACGTGCCAGCATGCCGATGGCGATGACGCACACGATCAGGCTGTTGCTGCCGTAGCTCATCAAGGGCAGCGTCAGGCCCTTGGTCGGCAGCAGGCCGACGTTCACCCCGATGTTGATGAAAGCCTGCAGGCCGAGCCACAGCCCGATGCCGTAAGCCACATAGGCCGCGAACCGGGCGCCGCGGGCCTCGGCGGACACCCCGATCGCGTAAGCGCGCCACAGCAGCAGGGCGAACAGGCCGATCACGACCAGGGTGCCGATCAGGCCAAACTCCTCGCCGATCACCGCCATCAGGAAATCGGTATGCGCCTCCGGCAGGTAGAACTGCTTCTGGATGCCGTTGCCCAGGCCGACACCGGCCAATTCGCCGCGGCCGAATGCGATCAAGGCCTGCGCCAGCTGGTAGCCCGAGTCGAGTGGGTCGGCCCAGGGATTGAGGAAGGAGGTGATCCGCTCCATGCGATAGGGCGAGACCACCACCAGCGCGACCAGCGCCCCCAGGGCGCCGCACACCAGCACCGCGAACTGCCACAACGGCGCCCCGCCGAGGAACAGCATGCCGAGCGCCGTCGCCAGCAGCACGGTGGTGGTGCCGAAGTCCGGCTGCAACATGATCAGTGCCGCCGCCAGCACCAACAGCAGCATGGGCTTGAGAAAACCCCAGAGGCTGTGCGCCACCTCGACCTGGCGGCGCACCAGGTAGCCCGCCAGGTACAGGATCATGAACAGTTTCATGAACTCCGAGGTCTGCAGGTTGAATGGGCCCACCGCCACCCAGCGCATGGCGCCGTTGACCTGCTTGCCGACACCCGGCAACAGCACCACCAGCAGCAGCCCCAGGCCGAGGAAGTACAGCAGCGCACTGGAGCGTTCCCACCAGGCGGTCGGGGTGCGCACGATCAACAGCGCAGCCGCGCCGCCTATGCCCAGCGCCAACAGGTGGCGCTCCACATAGTGAAAGCTGTCGCCCAGACGCTCGCCCAAGTGCAGCGAGGCCGAAGCCACCATCACCACGCCCAGCCCGAGCAGCAGCAGCGTGGCCGACAACAGGATCCCGTCCCAGGGCATGGACCGTGCCGCCCCCGAACCGCGGATCCGCGCCATGCCGCTCATTCCGGCAGCTCCCGCACCGCGGCCTTGAACACCTCACCACGGTGTTCGTAACCACGGAACATGTCGAAGCTGGCGCAGGCCGGCGACAACAGCACCCGGTCACCCGGTGCGGCGCGTTCCGCGGCCAGCGCCACGGCCTGCCGCAGATCCAGCGCACGGGCCAGCGGCACCACGCCTTGCAGCACCCGTTCGAGGTTCGGCGCATCGCGGCCGAGCAGCACAACGGCCCGCGCGCAGCGCGCCACCACCGGTGCCAGTGCCGCGAAGTCGGCGCCTTTGCAGTCGCCGCCCGCGATCAGCACCGTGCGGGCCGAAGAATCGTCATGCAAGCCCTCGAGCGCGGCCACGCAGGCGCCGAGGTTGGTCCCCTTGGAATCGTTGAACCAGGTCACGCCATGCCGCTGCGCGACGAATTCCGTACGATGCGGCAGGCCGCGGAAGGCGCGCAGGGCAGCGAACATGGCCGGGCGCGGCAGGCCCAGGGCCTCGCCCATGGCAATCGCGGCGAGGGCGTTGGCCAGGTTGTGCCGTCCGGGGATGCGCAGCTCGGCCGCCCGCAGCAGTCGGTCTTCACCACGGCACAACCAGGTGCCGGCCGGATCGGTGCGCAGGCCGAACCCGTCCGGACCTTGCGGCTCGCCCAGGGTGAACTGCCAGCGCGTCGCTCCGCCCGGCATGGCGAGCACCGCGGCATCCTCGGCATTGAGCACCGCCACCCGGGCGCCCTGCAGGATGCGCGCCTTGGCCGCGGCGTACGCGGCAAGGTCGGCATAGCGGTCCATGTGGTCGGGCGAGACATTCAGCACCGTTGCGACCGCGGGGCGCAGCGATTCGGTGGTCTCCAATTGAAAGCTCGAGAGTTCGAGCACATACAGCTCCCGGTCGCCGCCGAGCAGGTCCAACGCCGGTTCCCCGAGGTTGCCGCCCACCGCGACGCGCCGCCCGGCCGCCCGCGCCATCTCGCCCAACAGCGTGGTGACCGTGCTCTTGCCGTTGGAACCGGTGATGGCCGCTACCGCCACCCCGCCGCCGGCCACGGCGCGGGCGAACAGTTCGACGTCACCGACCACGGGTATGCCGCGGGCTCTGGCGGCGCGGATCTCCGCGGTTGCCACCGGCACCCCGGGGCTCACCACCAGCAGGTCGGCACTCTCGAACACAGAACGCTTGAAGCCCCCGAGAAACAGCGCCACGTCGGGCAGTTCGGCGCGCAATTCGCCCAGCCCCGGCGGATCGGCACGGGTGTCGGTAACCGCCAACTGCACGCCTTGCGCGGCCAGGTAGCGGGCACAGGACAGCCCGGTCTTGCCCAGGCCGACGATCAGGGTCTTGGACCCGGCGTTGGGCAGGGGACCGGGCACCGCGGGCCGCGGGTCCGGTCCCGATGCCGTGCCGTATTGCCTCTGCTCGGTCAAGACGTGCGCTCGCTCATAGTGGTCCGTGATGGTTCAGGG
>JBFZDU010000291.1:0-4489 GCA_041307205.1 Gammaproteobacteria bacterium
TTTTGGTGCTGGGCAGCGGCCGGCAGGCGCGCATGGTCCACGACCTCGAGGGACCCGACCAGGGCTTTAGGGTCCTCGCCTATGTGCACCTGGAGGCAGACGAGGACGGGGTTCCGGCGGATCGGCAGGTGACCCTGAACGAACCACTATTGACCTACGTGGTGCGGAACGAGGTGGACGCATTGGTCATTGCGCCCGACGAGCGGCGCCGTGGATTACCGGTGGACGAAATCCTCGACTGCAAGATGAGCGGCATCAAGATAATGGACTTGTTGAGCTTTTTCGAGCAGGAGACGTCCCGCATAAACATCGACATACTGCATCCCAGCTGGATTTTTTTCTCCAACGGGTTTCAGCTGGGCGGGATCGGGCAATACGCGAAGCGGTTGGTGGATCTGCTCGGCGCCGGCCTGATCCTGTTGCTCGCCTCGCCCCTGATGTTACTGGTGGCGGTTGCCATCCTGATCGAGTCCGGCGGGCGCGGGCCGATATTCTTCCACCAGACGCGGGTGGGTCTGAACGGCAGACTGTTCCGGGTGCACAAGTTCCGCAGCATGCGCACCGACGCCGAGGCGGACGGGGTGGCGCGTTGGGCGACCAAGAACGATTCGCGCATTACCCGGGTTGGCTCGCTTATCCGCAAGACCCGCCTGGATGAACTGCCGCAGGTGTACAACGTCTTCCGCGGCGAGATGAGCCTGGTTGGCCCGCGCCCGGAACGGCCTGAGTTCGTCGGTGAGTTGGTCAAGGAAATCCCGTTTTATGACGAGCGCCACCGGGTCAAGCCCGGTCTCACCGGCTGGGCCCAGCTGTGCTACGCCTATGGCGCGAATCTGGAGGACGCCCGCATGAAGCTGCAATATGACCTTTACTACGTCAAGAACGCCACTGTCTTCCTCGATCTGGTGATCCTCCTGGAAACAGTGGAAGTCGTATTGTGGGGCAAGGGCGCGCACTGATGACTGGCGCTGCTTGGCGTTGCGTAAAGCGCATGAAGGCGGGCGGGCTTGGATAAGTTTGCGTTCTACGGTTATGCCTTGGCCGCCGTCCTGTTCGTCGGACTAACGAGCCTGTTGCTGACCAGTTGGCGCGGGCGGCTTTCCGGTGGGCTGCTGCTGGTAGCGACCATGATCACGACGATCTGGGCCACTCTGGCAGCCTTGCAGGCCGGCTTTCGCGCGGTCCCGGTCGACCTGCTGTGGGCATTGGAGGTTACGCGCAATCTGGCTTGGCTCACCTTCCTGTTCCGCCTGCTTACGCCGTTCAGTAAGAGCAGTGCAGGCTTCGCGGCGATGCTGCGGTATGTGCGGCTCGGAACCCTGCTGCTGGGCATGCTGTTGCTGCTGTCGCTGGCCAGCACTCATTGGGTGATGCAGCAATTTGAGCTGGCTGCACTGGGGGTCGAGTTCCGCTTGATCGGGCACCTGCTGTTCGCCGTGGTCGGCATGGCCCTGGTGGAACAGCTGTTTCGGAACACGCCCGACGAACACCGCTGGGGCATCAAGTTTCTGTGTTTCGGGCTGGGCGCGATGTTCGTCTACGATTTTTATCTGTATACCGACGCCTTGCTGTTTCGCCAGATCGATCCGGCGATCTGGTCGGCACGTGGCGCCGTGACCGTAATGACCGTACCCTTGCTCGGCGTATCGGCCGCACGCAATCCGCGCTGGTCGCTGCCGGTGTTCATGTCGCGCCGAATGGTGTTTCACACCACGACGCTGGTCAGTGCCGGCGTGTACATGCTGCTGATGGCACTGGCCGGATATTACATAAGAGTATACGGCGGAGCCTGGGGTACGGCGCTGCAGATCGCTTTTCTGGCCGGCGCGGTACTGGTACTGGTCGCGCTCTTGTTCTCGGGGCAGCTGCGGGCGCGGGTCAAGGTTTTCCTCAACAAGCATTTTTTCAACTATCGCTACGATTACCGCGACGAGTGGTTGCGTCTGATTGGGTTGCTGTCGGGCAAGAAGACCGACAAGCCCTTGCAGGAGCGGGTGATCTGGGCCCTCGGCGAGATCGTGGAAAGCGAAGGGGGATTATTGTGGCAATGCCACGAGGATGGAAACTGCCGTTGGGTGGCCCGTTTCAACCACCCCGAGGTGACGATCCCGGATCTAAATGAGCGCGATCCGCTGGTGGGCTTCCTGGCGCAGCGCCACTGGATCATCAACCTCGATGAATACGCGGACGATCCCGCGGTCTACGACGGCATGACCTTGCCGTCGTGGTTGATGCAGGTGCGCGATCCCTGGCTGGTGGTGCCGCTGATCTACGACGAACGGGTGCGCGGGTTCGTTATACTGAAACAGCCGCGCGCACCGCAGACGATCAACTGGGAGAGCATGGATCTGCTGAAGACCGCGGGTATGCAGGCGGCCAGTTATCTGACGCTCCATCAGGCGGCCGAGGCGTTGGCCGAAGCACGCCAGTTCGAGGGTTTCAACCGGCTTTCCGCGTTTGTCATGCACGATCTGAAGAACCTGGTTGCGCAGCTGTCCCTGGTGGCTAAGAACGCGGCGAAGCACAAGCACAATCCCGCTTTCATCGACGATGCGATCCGTACCATCGAGAATTCGGTGGGCAAGATGAACCGGCTCATGACGCAGCTCAAGACTGCCGGTGTTAGCGGGAATTCGCGGCGGGTCGACTTGGCCGAGTTGATTCGCATCCTGGTTGAAGCAAGGCGCGGCAGCCGTCCCGAGCCGTCGTTCCACGCCGAGGACGGTGGGTTGACCGTGATGGCCGAGCCCGACCGCTTGTCGTCCGTGATCGGCCACATCGTGCAGAATGCCCAGGATGCCACGCCGGCAGAGGGATCGGTGGAGGTCCGGCTGCGTCGTGCTGGTGATCAGGCTATAGTTGAGGTCCGTGATAACGGGTCGGGCATGGATGAAGACTTCATAAAGAATCGGCTATTTCGTCCATTTGATTCCACCAAAGGACTTACCGGCATGGGCATAGGTGCATATGAGTCTCGGGAATTCGTGCGGGCGCTGGGCGGGCAGGTGGAAGTGGAAAGCGCCCCCGGTCGTGGCACTCGTTTCCGGGTGCTTCTGCCACTTGCGGCCCAGTAATCCAAAGCCGACATCAGCCGGACTGACGAGGAAGACATAGCGTGGCGGAGTCACAACAGACCCTCCTGGTGATTGAGGACGATCCCGGTTTGCAAAGTCAGCTGCGCTGGAGCTTCGAGGGCTTCGAGGTGGTCGTGGCGGACGACCGCGAAAGCGCGCTGGCGCAATTGCGGCGTGTCGAGCCGCCCGTGGTGACTTTGGATCTCGGGCTGCCGCCCGACCCCGGCGGCGTTTCCGAGGGCTTTGCAGTATTGGAGGAAATCCTCTCCCTGGCACCGGAAACCAAGGTTATCGTCGTTACAGGTCATAATGACAAGACCAACGCAGTACGGGCAATCGGCATGGGAGCCTACGATTTCTATGAGAAGCCGATAGATGCCGACCTGCTGAACATGGCGGTGCAACGTGCCGCCCGTGTGCATGACCTGGAGCGGGAGAACCGGCGCTACCATGGGGTTGTCGGCGACTCGCCACTGGAAGGCCTGTTGGCAGCCAGTCCGGAAATGCTCAAGGTGTGCCGGACCATCGAGAAGCTGGCGCCGACCGATGTTTCCACCCTGGTGCTGGGCGAAAGCGGTACGGGCAAGGAAGTTCTGGTCAAAGCACTGCACAAGCTGAGCAGTCGCGCGAAAAAGAAACTGGTTGCCATCAACTGCGCGGCTATTCCGGAAGCATTGCTGGAGAGCGAGCTGTTCGGTTACGAGAAAGGCGCGTTCACGGGTGCCACCAAGACCACGCTGGGCAAGATCGAAACGGCTCATGGCGGCACGCTGATGCTCGACGAGATCGGTGACCTGCCACACAGCCTGCAGGCCAAATTGCTGCGCTTCCTGCAGGAGCGCACCATCGAACGCCTGGGCGGGCGCCAGGAGGTGCCGGTGGACGTGCGGGTGGTGGGCGCGACGCACCAGGACCTGCGCGCGCAGATCAAGGCCGGGCAGTTTCGCGAGGACTTGTACTACCGGCTCGCCGAGATCGTGGTCACGATCCCGCCGCTGCGCGAACGCAATGGCGACGCGGTGCTCTTGGCGCACGCCTTCCTGCGCCGTTTCGCCCAGGAACAGCGGCGCGGCAACCTGACGCTGAGTGAGGACGCCATCCGCGCCGTCGAGGCGCATGCATGGCCGGGCAACGTGCGCGAACTGCTCAATGCCATCAAGCGAGCCGCCATCATGGCCGATGGCGCGCGCGTGACCGCCGACGACATCGGCCTGGACCTGCCCCAGGCCGACGACAGCGCGCCGGCGGCCAGCGACATCGACCTGCGCACCGTGCGCGAACAGGCGGAACGCCAGGCCATCGTCACCGCCCTGGCGCGCAGCAATGGCAACGTGGTACGCGCCTCGGAACTGCTCGGCGTGAGTCGGCCGACGCTGTACGACCTGATGCGTCGCCTCGGCATCAAGTGACGCCCG
>JBFZDU010000292.1:0-5070 GCA_041307205.1 Gammaproteobacteria bacterium
GCGATGGGCCTGGCGATCAACGAGATCGACCGCGAGGCACACGCCATCGCCTTCTACGAGCTGCTCTCCAGCTTCGACTTCATGAGCTCGACCCCGACCCTCTTCAACTCCGGCACCCTGCGTCCGCAGCTGTCCAGCTGCTACCTGACCTCGGTGCCCGATGACCTCGACGGCATCTTCGGTGCGGTCAAGGACAACGCCCTGCTGTCCAAGTTCGCCGGCGGCCTGGGCAACGACTGGACCCGGGTGCGCGGCATGGGTGCCCACATTAAGGGCACCAACGGCAAGAGCCAGGGCGTGGTGCCCTTCCTCAAGGTCGCCAACGACACCGCCGTGGCCGTGAACCAGGGTGGCAAGCGCAAGGGCGCGGTGTGCGCCTACCTCGAGACCTGGCACGTCGACATCGAGGAATTCCTCGACCTGCGCAAGAACACCGGCGACGACCGCCGCCGCACCCACGACATGAACACTGCCAACTGGATTCCCGACCTGTTCATGAAGCGCGTAGCCGAAGACGGCGACTGGACGCTGTTCTCGCCCGACGAGGTACCCGAGCTGCACGACCTCACCGGCCGCGCCTTCGAGGCCGCCTACAACCGTTACGAGGACAAGGCCCGGCGCGGCGAGCTCAAGGTCCACAAGACGCTCAAGGCCGCCAGCCTGTGGCGCAAGATGCTCGGCATGCTGTTCGAGACCGGCCACCCCTGGATCGCCTTCAAGGACCCCTGCAACATCCGCTACACCAACCAGCACGTGGGCGTGGTGCACAGCTCCAACCTGTGCACCGAGATCACCCTGCACACCAACGACAGCGAGATCGCGGTGTGCAACCTGGGCTCGGTGAACCTGGCGGCGCATGTCGACGCGAACGGACTGAACCTGCAGAAACTGCAGCGCACCGTCAGCACCGCCATGCGCATGCTCGACAACGTGATCGAGTACAACTACTACAGCGTGCCGGCGGCGCGGAACTCCAACCTGCGCCACCGCCCGGTGGGTCTGGGGATCATGGGCTTCCAGGACGCGCTTTATAAACTGCGCCTGCCCTACGCCAGCGCCGAGGCCATCAGCTTCGCCGACACCTCCATGGAAGCGGTCAGCTACTACGCCATCCAGGCCTCCGCCGACCTGGCCGAGGAGCGCGGCCGCTACTCCACCTTCACCGGCTCGCTGTGGAGCCAGGGCATGCTGCCCATCGACTCGCTGCAGAAGCTCAAGGACGAACGCGGCGACTACATCCAGGTCGACGACAGCCGCACCCTGGACTGGGACGGCCTGCGCGCGCGGGTCCGGACGGTCGGCATGCGCAACTCCAACTGCATGGCCATCGCCCCGACTGCGACCATCTCCAACATCGCCGGGGTCAGCCAGTCGATCGAGCCGACCTACCAGAACCTGTTCGTCAAGTCGAACCTGTCGGGCGAGTTCACCGTGGTCAATCCTTACCTGGTCGAAGACCTGAAGGCGCGCGGCCTGTGGGACGAGGTGATGGTCAACGACCTCAAGTACTACGACGGCTCGGTGCAGCAGATCGACCGGGTGCCCGACGATCTCAAGCAGCTCTACGCCACCGCCTTCGAGATCGACGCGCGCTGGCTGGTCGAGGCCGGCTCGCGGCGCCAGAAGTGGCTGGACCAGGCGCAGAGCCTGAACCTGTACATGGCCGAGCCCAACGGCAAGAAGCTCGACAACCTGTACAAGCTGGCCTGGGTGCGCGGCCTCAAGACCACCTATTACCTGCGCTCGATGGGCGCTACGCACGTCGAGAAATCCACCCTGGACGACGCCGGCAAGGCCAACAAGCTGAGCGCCGTGGGCGGCGCCTATGCACCCAAGGCGCTCAAGAGCAACGGCGCCGGCAGCACGGCGCCCCAGGCCTGCTCGATCCTCGACCCGGATTGCGAGGCCTGCCAGTGAAGTACCGAGGGCCGGGGGCCGAGGCATGGCCAGCCTGGCAGCACAGCGCCACGCCATGCGCCGGACCCGCTGCTGACGATCGATGCCGCGAGGGCCCTTGGAACCCACAGACCGTCAACGTTTTTATTCAACGTTGCCATAGACCACGAAGTGGGAACCGAGGGCCGCTCCGGCGCCAAACGACCAAGTCCGGGCGCAACGCCGGGACTCACCACCATCCGGGGCTGGACGGCGCAGGCCGTGCCGGCGGGACACTGAGAACGAACTGACAGGGGCTAGACAGATGCTGAACTGGGACGATCCGCTGAACGCCGCCGGCGCCAGGACCAAAAAGGACGAATCGAAACAGCCGCCGCCCGCCGTGCTCGAGGCCGCGCAGCCGCGGCTGCGCGCCCATGACACGGCGACCCATGTGCGTCCCGGCACGGGCGTGGTCAAGAACGAGGTGCTGATGGCCACGGCCGGCGCCGCGCCCAGCGTCAACCCCGATCCGCTGGCCGGCTACGACGTCACCGAACTGGACGCCGACGCCACCCCCGCCGGCGGCGCCACCGGCCTCGAGGCCCTGGAAATGGGCGCCGGCCGCATCCGCGTCGACGACAAGCGCATCATCAACTGCAACGCCGACCTCAACCAACTGGTGCCCTTCAAGTACGAATGGGCCTGGCAAAAATATCTCGACGGCTGCGCCAACCACTGGATGCCGCAAGAGATCAACATGAACGCCGACATCGCGCTGTGGAAATCGCGCGACGGCCTGACCGAGGACGAGCGCACCATCATCAAGCGCAACCTCGGCTTCTTCTCGACCGCCGATTCGCTGGTCGCCAACAACCTGGTGCTGGCCGTGTACCGCCACATCACCAACCCCGAGTGCCGCCAGTACCTGCTGCGCCAGGCCTTCGAGGAGGCGCTGCACACCCACGCCTACCAGTACGCGGTCGAATCGCTGGGACTGGATGAGGGCGAGATCTTCAACATGTACCGCGAAGTGCCGGCAGTGGCGCGCAAGGCCGAATGGGCCCTGCCCTACACCCAGCACCTGGCCGACCCGCACTTCCACACCGGCACGCCCGAGAACGACCAGAAGCTGCTGCGCGAACTGGTGGCCTTCTACGTCATCTTCGAGGGCATTTTCTTCTACGTCGGCTTCACCCAGATCCTGTCCATGGGCCGGCGCAACAAGATGACCGGCACCGCCGAGCAGTTCCAGTACATCCTGCGCGACGAATCCATGCACATGAACTTCGGCATCGACGTGATCAACCAGATCAAGGTCGAGAACCCGCACCTGTGGACCGAGGGCTTCAAGCAGGAGCTGATCGACATGATCCGCGACGCGGTCCAACTCGAAACCCAGTACGCCTACGACACCATGCCGCGCGGCGTGCTCGGCCTGAACGCGCCCATGTTCGAGGAATACCTGCAGTTCATCGCCAACCGCCGCTGCGCCCAGATCGGCTTGCCCGAGCAGTACCCCGGCGCCACCAACCCCTTCCCCTGGATGTCCGAGGTGCTGGACCTGAAGAAGGAAAAGAACTTCTTCGAGACCCGCGTCACCGAATACCAGACCGGCGGCACCCTGAACTGGGATTGACCGAACGCAACGCCCCCCGCCCGCGGGGGGCACAGAATTGACCCCCAAGCCGCAGAGACGCCGCCATGCAATGCTTCCGCTGCAAGTCGCTGATGACCGAAACGGGCACCCAGGCCGCAGGACACAGCCAGGTCACCTGGTACCAATGCCCGACCTGCGGCATGGAACAACTGCACGCGCAGCGCCAACCCGCCATGGCCCTCGACCCCGGCCCCGCCGCCGCAGCCCGGCTGCGGCGGGTCTACGGCGGCCAATGACGCACAGGTCCTGGCAAAGACCACGGCGGCGCTGAGCAGGGAGGCTCTTGAAGACTTGGCAGGACATGCGGGCGAACCCCTGGGGACGGGGGTTTGCCTTTTTGGTTTGGAGGGGAGTGATTGCCGGTTTTCGCTGAAATTGAACGCAGTGAGAAATCCGCGAAATCCCGGTCCGAAATCCGGGTCAGAGAATAATTTTTCCGAATATTAGCGGATATTGTTCTCTGACCCGGTTTTCGGACCCGGTGTTCCTGCCTTCACGCGCTGGTCGCGACCAGGTAGACACCATAGAGAGCAATCAGCACGCCGATTCCTGCTGCGGTATTGCCAGCGACCCTGGCCGACCGGGTCCGCCCGCTGTCGTCACGGCGCGACACGATGACACCTGTGGTCGGGCCGGCGATTGCGATGAGCAGTCCCACAACGATAACGATGATTCCGCCAACCATGTGATCAACCCTCCTTTGTATCGATCCATACCCGATCCGCTACTGCGTTACGGTCCTGACAGTTGAGGCGTAGGGACCCGTCCCCGATCGTGAAGCCGACGTCCGCCACGCCCGCATCCCGCCCGAAGGGACTGCCGCCGCCGGTATCGGCAGCGCAGCTTCAGGCCGCCCGGTCGCCTGTCAGCCGCCATGCTCGACCGCCCCCGGGGGGCTGTCAAGCCAGGTGAGTCTGCAGGCACGCGGGACGACTGAGACCTCCGCCACCGCGGGTTGCGGACTGCTGCTTGGCGTACTCTTGCTACTCGTAAATCTTTGTCGTGGCTGGTTCGGTGAGCGCAGCGTCAACTGGGTCTTTACGCTTGACAAGCCCTCGCCCAGCCCCACTGTAAGACCATGAAATATATTCTGAAGCATCGGGTCTCGATATCCTGGCTATGCCTGTTGGTTTTGCCGGCAACGGCCGCGGATGACCTCGCGGGCACATGGACCTGCCACAATGGCGGTATTACCAGGCAGGTGACGGTCTTCTACCCGGCCGCGCCGGCCCGCCTGCCGTGTAAGGTCTTCTATAGCAAGCCCATGGAGAACGCCATGCCGCGGGCCTTGTGGAACTCCAACAACGAGGACGGCTATTGCGAGCGCAAGGCGGAGGAATTCGTTGACCGGTTGAGGTCAATGGGGTGGCAGTGCGCACCTGACCCGCTGGCGCCGGGCCGATAGCTTGCTGCCAATTGGCGAGCGGACCGCGTCAGCCAGACACCGGTCCTTCGGGTGGTGACCCGGCAGCGGCCGCCTCGACTTCCCCGTCCGGCAAGCGACTGGCCAGCACCTTGTCGATGCGCTTGCCGTC
>JBFZDU010000293.1:0-6468 GCA_041307205.1 Gammaproteobacteria bacterium
TACGGTGCGGGTGGGGCCGCTGGAGCTCGTCAGCGTCGCCGCGCGTTTTAGCGGCGTGGCCAACCTGGGTGCGGGCCAGACCGAACCCTTCCCCTTCCATTGCCACGTGCTCGAGCACGAAGACCACGAAATGATGCGCCAGTATCTGCTCAGGTATTAGGCGCGAGCCGGGACCACGGCTGCGTCGTCGTTGGCCGGATCTGTTGACGCATCGTGGTCGACCCGGGGTCAGCGATGGGCCAACCAGCGCGCGGATGCCGGCAACGAACAAAAGGTCGGGGATTCATGGCCGGGTGAGCCGCCAGACGGCGGCGGCTGACTTTCAGCGCAACCTTAGACTTGCCATGAGGCGCGCAGGGCGGTCCCGCCACCGCTATGCGCCGATGCGCTGAATGTTCCGCCCGACAAGGTCGTCAGCTCTTCCATCCGGGCAAATCCCGCGCGCAATCGCGGATCGATTTTTGCCATGGGAACGGCCGTCGTGTCGAGGGCCTCGGCCGCCGTGTCATCGATCAGCAGGGTGAGCGTGTCGCCGTCCAGCCAAAGGCCGAGATGGACGGAACCCGATCGGGTATGCTGCGCCAGGTCGTTGAGCACGGACACGATGACACGGTAGAGAATGGCCTTCAATGGCTTGGGGATGTCCTGCTCCTGCAGGGCGATGTGCCGTTCGATGCGGATGTCCGGATGGCGCTGTTCAAGTTCGCGGCAAAGCCAGTTGATCGTCGGCAGCAGCCCCAGGTCATCCAGGCTCGACGGCCGCAGGTCCGTTGCGAGCGTCCTGACTTCCTGGATAGCCTCCTGCAACGCCGGAACGATCGATTGCGCCGATCCGGCGGTCGCGTCGTCGGCATGGTCCTGCTTGCCGTTTTCAGCCTTGAGCTTGAGCGCTGCCAGGGTTTGCGCCAGCCCCTCGTGCAACTCGAGCGCCAGCTTCTGCTTGTTCGCTTCCTCGCTCTTCAGCATCTGCGCAGAGAGTAGCTCCAGGGTTTCGGTGCGCTCACTGATGGTCCGCTGCTGCAGTTCGATGGTCTTGTTCGCCCGGCGCACGATGAGGATCAGGGTGCCATACAGGAGCGACAGGATCAGGACGGAGCCAGTCACGACGATGAACTCGGTCCGCTCGGTTTGATGCACCAGCCTGTTCACATCGGTGTAAAGCTCGAATACGCCGTGAATCGGTTCGGCCGGACTGGCCCGGACGGGCAGGTAGGTTTGCATCAGGTTGTCTTCTTCGGTCGCGCGATCGAAGGCGTTGAAGGTGTCGCGGTAGATAAGGGAGCTGCCAACGCCACCGTTGATCGCAATATTGAAACCTTCATTGGGGTTCTGGTCATCGCCGATCTGCGACGGTTTGGTGGAGAAGACAACGACACCGTGGCGGTTGAAGATCTTGACTCTGACCACGGTCCGGTCCTGCATCAGCGCCTTGATCGAATTGATCAGTTCAGGCGGCAGCGGTGGCGGAGTGGCGCTGCCCCGACCGAAGTCCGCAGCGGTGTCGAGGAACTCGAAGAGCACCGGCTTGATCGGGTTCATGGCCGCGTTCGCCAAGGTCATGTTGGTGCGCTCGGCCAGCTGGACAATGCCCGATATCGCCACCTGCCGGTAAAGCCAGGCTAGCAGCACTGCCGTGACAAGGACGGCAGCCAGGCTTGCTATCGAGTAAAAGCGCAGCAACTTGAACACAGGAACCCTCATCCGTGCGCGGCGATGTTTCAAAATAGCCCAAGTCAATCGAGCAGCGCAAGTGCGTCGCGGAGAAGCGCGTAGCCAAGCGGTTGCGGCAACTTACAGTGTTCCGTGTATTGATCCTCCGCGGTGTGCTGCCTAGTCTGGGCGGATGATGCAGCTAAAACAACTTGCAAGCGCATTGCTGCTGGCGAACGGGCTGTCCGCGCCGGCATGGGGCGACATTTACGCCTATACCGATGTCGATGGAGCGGTGTCGCTGAGCAATGTGCCGACGGATGCGCGCTATACGGTCTTGATCGCGGCACCGCAGCAGTCGACTGCCGCAGCAGCGCCCGCTACTGCGGCACGCAAGAACAGGACCGGACCTGCTAGAAAGGCCGGTTACGACCAGGTTGTCGAGGAGGTGTCCCGCACCCATGGCCTCGAAAGTGCTCTGCTCCACGCGGTAATTTCGGTGGAATCGAGCTACAACCCGAAAGCCGTGTCCAGCAAAGGTGCGGCCGGCCTGATGCAGCTGATGCCGCAGACCGCGAAACGTTACGGGGTGGCCGATTCGTTTGATCCCAGGCAAAACCTGAATGGCGGTGCACGCTATCTGAAGGACCTGCTGCGCATGTTCAACAACGATACCAGTCTGGCACTCGCGGCCTACAACGCCGGCGAACATGCGGTGATGAAATACGGCAACCGCGTTCCCCCCTATGGTGAAACCCTGCAATACGTCCCACGGGTGCTGGACTACTACCAGCGCTACCAGGCAGGGCTCTAGTCATCTACAGCGAGCCGCAACGCGTTTTGCGGAGAAACCCGTATAGGTCCCCTGCAAGCCGCAGGCTAGATTGGTCGTCTCCGGGTCGATTTTCGGAGCTGTCGCTCATGAATACCCTTATCGTCGAAGACAACGCGTCGTATCGACAGTCACTGCGCAATCTGCTTGCCGGACGGTTCCCCTTGATGCACATCGCCGAGGCAGCCGACGGGGAGGAGGCCATCCGCCACGGACTATCCCAGCGCTTTGACCTCATTTTCGTCGATGTCCGGCTACCCGACGGAAACGGGCTCGACCTGACCAGGACCATCAAGTCACTGTTCGTCAACTCGATGGTCTGCGTCATTACCAGCTACGACATTCTCGAATATCGGGACGCCGCGTTTCACAACGGCGCCGACCATTTCATGGTCAAGGGCGAATCGACCGAAGCGGAGATCGTCGGGCTGATCGAGTCCTGGCTGAGGACGCACTTCGTCACCCTGAGCATCGTCAGCGATGCGCTGTACCGAAAGCAGATCAGCATGCTGCTGGCCATCCACTGGCCGGTCATGATCGTGGAAGAGGCCGCGGACGCGGAGACGGGTCTGCGGCACGTGGCCGCGCTGAATCCGGATCTGGTGCTTCTTGAGCTCGCCATGCCGGGCGTCCTTCTCGTCGAGCTGATCGGACGAATCCGGGCCATGATCCCGCGGGCGGCACTGATCGGCATGGCCGACGAGGTGGTGCCAGCTTTCAGGGAAGCCATCCTTGAAACAGGTCTCGACCACTGCGTGCCGTTGACGCCGATGGGCCATACCCAACTGGTGGCGATCGTCAATTCGATACACTCGAAGCAGACCCGGCACTGAGCCGCTGCCGGCCTGTCGCGCATCCTTGCGCGGGCGGAACCGGCTGCTGTAAACGCTCACCAGAAGCTCCTGCGTGGCTTCACCACTCTTACCGTAATCGTGACCGTGGCCGGGGCCGACACTGCGCCGACGTTGTCCTTGACCGTATAGCTGAAGGACAACGTGCCGAATGAGTTCGGCGCCGGAAGATAAGTGATCGCACCGGTACTCGAATTCACCGTTGCCGTGCCGGTCGCCGGCGGCGTCACCAGCGTCACCGTCGCCGGATCGAGCGCGCCCCCGGCATCGCTGTCATTGGCCAGGACATTGATCGTCACGGGCAACGGTCGCAGCGATAGCCGGCGCAGCCAGCCGCCTGACCTGCTCAGTTTGATGATGGCCGTTGCACTGTCGTTCGTCGCTACCGGCGCCAGGTTCACCGGCGTCACGTTGATCGTGACGGTGGCGGGGTTGGACGTCGCGCCGCGGATGTCCTTCACCGTGTAGGCGAAAGAGTCCGGGCCGTTGTAGCCGGCGGCCGGCGTATAGGTGATACCGCCCGTGGTCTTGTTGATCGCGACGCCGCCGTGAGCGGGCGCGCTGGTGATGGCGAGCTTGGTCCGGTCGAGGGTGTCGCCGTCCGGGTCGCTGTCATTGGCAAGCACGTAGATCACCACCGGGGTGCCAGACGCCGTCGTGACGCTGTCGTTCGCCGCCATCGGGGCCGTGTTCGCCGCGGTGACCGACACGTTCACGGTGGCGACGTTGGTCGAGGCGCCGCCATCGTCCTGCACCGAATAGCCGAAGCTGTAGCTTCCGGCCGCAGCGGGTTGGTAGGTCACCGCGCCGGCTGCCGGATCGACGCTCGCGCTGCCGCTCGCAGGCTGCGACGTTAGCACTACGGTGCCTGGAAGCAGGCTGCCGTCTGGATCGCTGTCGTTGGCGAGGACGTCGATGGTGACCGCGGAATTGGAGAGCGTCGCAGCGCTGTCGTCGCGGGCGACCGGCAACTTGTTGGCGCGTTTGACGATCACCGAGACCGTGGCGACGTTGGAGGCCACGCCAGCGGTATCGCGAATGAGATAAGTAAAGTCGTCGACGCCGGCGAAGCCGCTTGACGGGGTATAGGTGAACTTGCCACCGCCGCTGTTGGCCGCCGTGCCGTGCGCAGGGTTTCGGACCACCTCGATCGATGCCGCATCGAGCGCGCCGCCGGCGTCGTAATCGTTGGCGAAGACGTCGATCAGCACCGCGGTATTTTCGGGCGTGACAGCCTTGTCATCTGCCGCCGCCGGCCGGGACGCAGCGTCCTGGATCAGCACCGTCACCGTGCCGTCGTTCGGCGTGCCGTCCGCCGACGGGTTGTAATTCGATACCACGATGTCGAGGTGACCATCTCTGTTCCAGTCGGCGATCGCCAATCCCCTGGGGCTGGTATTGACCGTGCCGTTCTGCGCCAGGGCCGCGGTGGATACATTCTGGCGGGAGTGGAAAGTGCCGGCCGGGTCACGCAGATAGATCGCGACATCGTCAGTCTCGCGATTGACGACGACGACATCGCCGTAGCCGTCGCCATTGAGGTCGGCGATGGCGACAGCGACCGGGTGGGACTCGATGTTGGGGTTTGCGCCGGTGGGCAGCGGTGCGCCGAAGTCGACGAGGCCACCGTCGGCTTGCCCCAGACGCACACGGACCACATCGTCGGTCGGGTTGTACAGGTTGTTCGTCCCCAGCGCCGCCAGATCCGGGATGCCATCGTTGTTGACGTCGCCCGCTGCTTCGCCGCCGCCCGCCACCGGACCGGCCGCGAAGGTGCCGCGCCCGCTGCCGAGATAGACCCGGCCGGGCATGGCGAGGTCGAGGTGTCCGTCGCGGTTGAAATCGGTGGCGGAGAGATGGTTGGACTTTTCCGTGAGGAATACCTGGCCGGTGGCGAAGCTGCCGTCGCCTTTTCCCGAAAAAAAATAGGTGTCCCTGTCCAGCGCGTTGGTGTCGTAGCTCGAGATCGTCACCACCAGGTCGCTTATGCCGTCTTCATCGAAATCGCCCGTGGCGGCGGCCCCGGGGCGGCGGCCCGCGTAGAGGCAGGGCAACTGCTGCGTGAAGGTGCCGATGGCCGACCCCAGAAAAACCGGCACCCGGGGGCCTGCACTTTGGCACAGGCCGACCGGCACGCTCTGTCCAGATCCGTCGAAGCCTTCCGTCGTCAGCAAGTCGGCGATGCCGTCGCCGTTGAAATCGGCAGTCTCGATATCCGTCAGGTATTCGCCGGCGAGGAAGCCGCTCACCTCGGGGAATGCCCCCTGGCCGTCGCCGTACAGCAGGGTGACGCCGTCGACGTTGGGAAACGACTCCGGCGCGAACAGGTCGGGCGTCGTCACCAGGTCGAGATTGCCGTCGCCATCGAAATCAGCGACAGCGATCCGATTCCCGACGCCACCGGATCGCAGGTCGAAGGATGTGGCGGGCTTGAAGACGACGCTTGGGATGGCCGCATGGACGGCGAACGCCGAGCAGGCGAGGGCGGCCAGTGCCAGGTTCAGCAAGCTGTTCCGTCGCATGGAACGATGGTCCCTCACGGCGAGGGATCCGGAATCTGTGTGCTTCATCGCATGAGCCTCCCGGCGCGCTTCCCGCTGCCGACCCCGCACCGCGGTCGCCGGGGACATTCACGCGCTCTTGTGCCGACGCTAATGGGGTCGGCGGAAGACCATTTGAACATAGACACTTCCGGCGACCAGTGGGGCATCGCGTGTATTACGCAGTAGTGGAACACCGTAGTTTGACGTCCTTGCATACCGGGTTCCGCCGGCTGCCGCAAGGAAACATCGCGCCCGCAGTCGTTGCCGCTGCCCGGGTTTCAGATCCTGAATTGATTCCCTGTCCGCTGTAGCGTCGGTCTACTTTCGCCGTGCCTCCTACCGTGAAACCCGCCCCGCGAATGCAGGATCAACCGCCATGGCCTGCGGGTTTCGCCCCGGTGTCGATTTGTCGCAGCTTCACTAACCTGCGATCAGGGAGATTCGCCCCGTCGTGGGGGCGATGACCCGTGTGGACTCCGAGTGTGTTGATAGAGCAGGGGAGGGCGTGATGAAAATCGAGACCTTGAAACAATTCAGCCATGCAAGTCTGTGGCACCTGTTGCTGACGCTGCTGTTGCTGGCAGGCGTTTGC
>JBFZDU010000294.1:0-8725 GCA_041307205.1 Gammaproteobacteria bacterium
TGTTCGGCCGCAAGGATTACCAGCAGCTGGCGGTGATCCGGCGCATGACCGAGGACCTCGACCTGCCGGTGCGCGTCGTCGGCGTGCCGACGGTGCGCGAGGCCGACGGCCTGGCCATGAGTTCCCGCAACGGCTACCTGACGCCCGAGGAGCGGGCTCTGGCCCCAGCCCTGTACCGCGTGTTGCAGGAGGCCGCCGCCGTCATCCAGCGCGGGTCACGCGATTTCGCAGCGGTCGAGCATCGGTCGGTCGCGGCCCTGCAGGGCGCCGGGCTGCGGCCGGATTACTTCAGCGTGCGCCGCGCCGCCGACCTGCACCCGGCCCAACCTGAAGATTCGGATCTGGTGCTGCTCGCCGCCGCCTACCTGGGTAAGGCGCGGCTGATCGACAACCTCGAGCTGTAGCCGGTGCGCCATCGCGGCAGCCGGACAAGCTTTTCGATCCTTGCACCTATCCGGTATTCCGCATGCCTGCCGCGATGGCGTTGATCGAACGCAGCAGGGGGTCCAGCGCCGCCTCGCGTTCGATTTCGCTCGTATCCCGATTGCGGTAGCGCTGCAGCAGTTCCAACTGGATATGGTTGAGTGCATCCAGGTAGGGATCGCGGCGCGCCAGCGACAGCTTGAGGACCGGGTTCTCGGTGAGCAGTTGCGGGGCCTGGGCGACCAGCAACACCTCGGTACGGGTCAGCACGAATTCGTCGCGGATGGCGGTGAAAACGCCGATCGCCGTGTCCCGGTTGCTGCACAGCGCGGCGTACTTCGCGGCGATCGTCAGGTCCGCCTTGACCAGGGCCATCTGGGTGTTGCTCAGCAGGGCACGGAAATACGGCCAGTGCTGGTACATCTCGCGCAACTGTTCGAGCCGCTGGGGCGAATTGCCGCGCCACTGCGCCAGTGCCGTCCCGATGCCGTACCAGCCCGGCAGCGTCAGGCGCGCCTGGGCCCAGCCGAAGACCCAGGCGATCGCCCGCACCGATTCCTTGGAGCGGTCGGCGCCGTCCCGGTGCGAGGGTCGTGACCCGATATTGAGCAGGGCGATCTCGTTGACCGGGGTCGCTTCGTAAAAATAGTCGAGAAAACCCGGCGTCTGCTCGGTCAGCTGTCGGTAATGACGCTCGCCGCTGACCGCCAGTTCCTGCATGGCGGTCAGGTACTTGGGGTTGTCCGGGGGCGGGCGGCGCAGCAGGCTGCGGCTGGCCTGGATCAGTCCGGTCAGGCCCATGGTCAGCTCGAAGACTGCGGTCTCGCGGTTGCTGTACTTATAGGACAGGACCTCACCCTGTTCGGTGAACTTGATCTGGCCCTGCACCGTGCCCTGCGGCTGGGCCAGGATGGCGTCGTGGGTCGGGCCGCCGCCGCGGCCCACGGTGCCGCCACGGCCGTGAAACAGACGCACCCGCACCCCGCGTGCGGCGGCGATCTCCGTGACTTGGCGCTGCGCCCGGTACAGGCTCCAGCCGGAGGCCAGGATGCCGCCGTCCTTGGCCGAATCCGAGTAGCCGAGCATCACCTCCTGCAGGTTGCCGGATGCCTGCAACAGCCGGCGGTACAGGGGATGATCGAGCAGGGTGCACATGACCGGCTCGATCTGAGCAAGGTCCCCGATGGTCTCGAACAGCGGCGCAACCCCGAGGTGGCAGTAGGCGCCGCTGTCGCTGCAACCGACCAGTCCGGCCAGGCTGCCCAGGTAGAGCACCGCCAGCACGTCGCTGGCGCTGTGCGCCATCGAGATCACGTAGCGGCCGACGGCCTGGGGGCTGATCTCGGCGCGCATGTCGCGGATCAGTTCGAGCACCGCCAGCAATTCGCGCGTCTGGGGTTCGAGGTCAGCGCGGTTGACCGCGGGCGTACCCTGTTCGATCAGTCGCCCCAACAAATGCAGCCGGGCAGGCTCGTCGAGCGCCGCATAGTCTGCTTCGACCCCGGCCGCGCGCAGCACCTCGGTCACCGCGGCGCTATGCACCGCCGATTCCTGGCGGATGTCCAGACTGGCCAGGAAGAAGCCGAATGTCCGTGCCAGGCGCAGCAGGTCCAACAGTTCCCCATTGGCGGCGTCACTGTCGCCATGGCTGATCAGCGACGCGCGGATCAACTCCAGATCGCGGGTGAACTGGACTTCGCTGTCGTAGCCCGGCTTGGGCAGCCGTTTGGTTTCGCCGGCCAGCAGGCCCTCCACCCGTTGGATGTTGCGGGCCAGGCGCTCGCGCATGATGTAGAGCTTGCGGCGGTAGGGCTCTTCGGGAAAGCGCCCCGCGGCACCACCGAGTTGATCCGCACAGTAGGCGTCGTCGCACTGCAGACTGGTGAGGAACGCCGGCGTGGGCGAGCAAAACTGGATCGAATGGGTGAGGATGGAGATCAGCTGGTCGACCCGTGCGTGGTAGGCCTGCAGCGCGGTCAATTGCTGCAGGCGGAAGGCGTCTCGGGTGATGGCGGCGGTGACGTTCGGATTGCCATCGCGGTCGCCGCCGATCCAGGTGCCGAAGCTCACCAGTGCCGGCAGGGTGATGCCGGTGTAAGCCGGGTGGTCGCCATAGGCCCGGTCGATGGCGCCCTGCAGTCGGCGGTAGAGTTCGGGGACGGCGTCGAACAGACTGTCGTGAAAATAGTGCAGACCCATGCGGATCTCGTTGCGCACTTCGGGGCGGGCGGGGCGCACTTCGTCCGTCTTCCACAGGGTCTGGATCCGGGTCAGCAGGTGGCGGGTTGCGCGGCCCCGATGATCGATGCTCTCCGCCCGCTGGTCCAACATCTCGTTGGCGGTGAAGATGCGCCTCAGCTGCAACATGATGGCGCGCCGCTTGGACTCCGTGGGATGCGCGGTGAACACTGGCATGTAGCGCACCTCGTCCAGCAGGTCCTGCAGCTCGTCGGGCGCGATGCCGGCGGCGCGTATGGCACGCAGGCAGTTGTCAAAGGAGCCGTGCCACAGACCGCCCCCGGTGCCGACGTGCGCCGCGATGTGGCGGCGCAAGCGGTGCTGGAAACCCTCCTCGGCGATGTTGACCAGCTGGAAGTAGATACTGAAGGCGCGGATGACCGGGCGCAGGGTGTCGGGCGTCAGGCCGCGGATCACCCGCCGCAAGCGGCGCAGCCGCACCGGGTCGGGATTGCGCCGCAGCAGGATGAAGCCCCGGCGCAGGCGCTCCACGGTCCGATAGACCTCATCTCCCGACTGGGTCTGCAGCACCGTACCGAGCAGACGACCGAGCAGCTTTACCCGACCCCGCAGCAACTTGTCACGACGGACACATTCGGCAATGAACGGATCGCTCACCCGCGGCTTCCAGACGCAACCAGCGAAGGTACGGCCGGGTGATCCATGGCGAACCGGTACAGGTCGAGGTAACGGGCGGCGCTGGCTCGCCAGCTGAAGTCCCTGGCCATCCCGGCGCGCTGCATCTTTTCCCAGTACACCGGTGGGCGTTGGCGGAACTGGATGGCGCGCTCGATCGCCCACCACAAGGCGTCGAGCGAGGCATGTTCGAACACGAAGCCATTGGCCGTGCCGTCGAACAGCGCCCCGGTGGTCGCATCCACGACCGTGTCGGCCAAGCCGCCGGTGCGGTGCACGATCGGGAGGCTGCCGTAGCGCAGGCTGTACATCTGGTTGAGGCCGCAGGGCTCGAATCGTGACGGCATCAGGAAGCAGTCCGAGCCGGCCTCCAGCAGGTGCGACCGGGACTCGTTGTAATCGAGGATCACGCCGACCTGCTCGGGGTAGCGGGTGGCGGCCGCAGCGAGGGCCGCCTCCAGGTGGGGTTCCCCCTTGCCCAGGACCACGACCTGCACCTTGTCCTGCTGCAGCAATCGTGGCAGCACGCCGATGATCAGGTCGGCACCCTTCTGCTCAACCAGTCGCCCGATATGGCCAAACAACAGCACATCGTCCCGCTGGGGCAGACCGAATGCCGCCTGCAGAGCCGCCTTGTTGGGGATCTTGGCGGCCAGGTGGTCGGCATCGTAGCGGGAGGGGAGGTGCGGGTCGGTGGCCGGATTCCAGACGTCGGTGTCGATGCCGTTGAGCACCCCGAACAACCGCTCTTGGCGATACGACAGCAGGCCCTCCAGCCCGTAACCCAGTGCCGGGGTGCAGATCTGGCTGGCATAGGTCGGGCTCACGGTAGTGATGACGTCGGCGAAGGCCAGGCCGCCCTTGATAAAGGAGAAGTTGCCGTGGAACTCGAGCCCATCCATGGACCACAGGGCCGCTGGCAGTTCCAGGCGGCGGAAGTCGCTGTAATTGAACACCCCCTGGTAGGCCAGGTTGTGCACTGTGAACAGCGTTGCCGGCCGGTTCCATTCGCGCGCCAGCAGGGCCGGGGTCAGGCCGGTCTGCCAGTCGTTACAGTGCACCACATCGGGGTGCCAGTTATCGCCGCCGCGGCCCAGGGCGAGCGCCGTGACTGCGCGGGAAAACACCGCGAAGCGGTTGGCGTTGTCGGCGTAAGCTCGGCCGCTGCTGTCGGCATAGGGGCCGCCGTCGCGGTCGTAGAGGCCATGCGCGTCGACCAGGATGATAAGTGGTCCATTGTCGTTCAGCCGGCCGCTGTGCAGCGCCACCGGCTCGACCGCGCCCGGTATCATCAGGCTGCCGTAGTGCTGTACGGACTGCAGTTGCCGGGCGACATTGCGGTAGGCCGGCAGCACGACGCGGACTTCGGCGCCTAACTGGGCCAGGGTGTCCGGCAGGCTGCCGGCGACGTCGCCCAGGCCGCCGGTCTTGATCAGGGGGGAGGCTTCACTGGCGGCAAAAAGGATTTTCACGACTATCGGGTTCCTGTTAATGCAGGCACGCTCTGGGGACTAGGTGCTGGACTGATATACTCTAGCCGATTGGGTGTTTTCCCTGAACCTTTAGTGTCGGCGGGGGCGGCAAGCGCCCCTGCCCGGTGATCCCTAAATCATGACCATGATCAACGAAACCGAAGCTTGGCGCGGCCTTCAGTCCCACTGGGAGGAGATCCGAGGTCGCCATATGCGCGAACTCTTCGCCGAGGACCCGCAGCGCTGCGAGCGCTACACCCTCGAGCGCTGCGGTATCACCCTCGACTTCGCGAAGAACCGCATCACTGACGAGACCCTGAAGCGGTTGTTGGCGCTGGCCGACGCGGCCGACGTGCCCGGCTGGACGGCGCGGCTGTTTTCCGGCGAGCACATCAACACCACCGAAGACCGGGCGGTGCTGCACGTGGCGCTGCGCAACCTGGGGAAGCGGGTCTACCGGGTCGACGGCCAGGACGTCATGCCCGGGGTGCGGGCCGTGCTGGAGCAGGTGCGCGAGTTCGTCGACGCCGTGCGCTCGGGCAAGTGGCTGGGCTACAGCGGCCGGCGGATCACCGACGTGGTCAACATCGGCATCGGTGGCTCCAACTTGGGCCCACTGATGGTCTGCGAGGCCTTGCGGCCGTTCCAGTCGCCGGAACTGAAGCTGCACTTCGTCTCGAATGTCGATGCCACCCACATCGTCGAGACCCTGAGGGCGCTCGATCCGCACACCACGCTGTTCGTCGTGGCATCCAAGACCTTCACTACGCAGGAGACCCTCACCAACGCACATACGGCACGGCGTTGGTGCGTCGACCAGTTGGGTACCGAGGGCGCGGTGGCGCGGCACTTCGTGGCGGTCTCGACCAACGAGGAGGCCGTGACCCGCTTCGGTATCCGACCCGACCACATGTTCCAGTTCTGGGACTGGGTCGGCGGCCGTTATTCCCTGTGGTCCTCGATCGGGTTGCCGATCGCGCTGGCGATCGGCATGGAGGGGTTCGAACAGCTGCTTGGTGGGGCGCACGCCATGGACGAGCATTTTCGCTCGGCCGCGCTGCGCGAGAACATGCCGGTGCTGCTGGGGCTGCTGGGGGTTTGGTATACCAATTTTGCCGGGGCGGATTCGCACGCGGTGCTGCCCTATGACCAGTACCTGCGTTACCTGCCGGCTTACCTGCAGCAGGCCGACATGGAAAGCAACGGCAAGCGGGTCACCCGCCAGGGCAAGACGGTGCCTTATGCCACCGGCCCGGTGGTCTGGGGCCAGGCCGGCACCGACGGTCAGCACGCCTTCTACCAGCTTATCCACCAGGGCACGCGGTTGATTCCCTGCGACTTCATCGTACCGCTGCGCAGCCACAATCCGACCGGCGATCATCACCGGAAGCTGGTGTCGAACTGCTTTGCCCAGGCGGAGGCGCTGATGCGGGGTCGAACCCTCGCGGAGGCTCGCGCCGAACTGGCCGCCCGGCAGTTACCCGAGAGTCAGATCGATGCCTTGGCGCCGCACCGGGTCTTTCCCGGTAACCGTCCGAGCAACATGCTGTTGGTCGAGGCCGTGACGCCGGCGACGCTGGGTGCGTTGATCGCCTTGTACGAACACAAGATCTTCGTGCAGGGCGTGGTCTGGGGCATTAATTCTTTCGACCAGTGGGGCGTGGAACTGGGCAAGGAACTGGCGGGCGTGCTGCTCGGGGAGTTTGCGGCCGAGCGCGCAGGGGGCCACGACTGCTCGACCGACGCCCTGGTGGCGCGCTATCGCCAGACCCTGGCGCAGGCGGCGGATTGAGCGCGCTGCGCCGGCACCGCCGCCCAGTGCAGCGCAAGACGCTGCAGTAGGGCGATGTCGGGGTCAAATCGCGGCGGCGGTGTTTTCCCCGGCCCCCGGTCCCGGGCTTTCGACCCGGCCTTCTCCCTGCCAGCGCAGTACCACCGCCGCCAGCGGCGGTAGCACCACTGCGGCTGAACAAGGGCGACCCATCCAGGGACGGGCTTCGGTCTGCACGCTGCCGCGGTTACCCAGGTTGCTGCCCCAATAAATCGCCGCGTCGGTGTTGATCACCTCCTCCCAGCGGCCGCTGCGCGGCAGGCCGATCCGGTAGTCGCGGCGCGGCACGGGGGTGAAGTTGAGCAGTACGGCGGTGTAGCTGCCCAGGCCGTCGGTGCGCAGGTAGCTGAGCACCGACTGGCTGGCGTCATGGCAGTCGATCCATTCCAGCCCGCCGGCGTCGAAATCCAGGTGATGCAGCGCCGGGTCGTCGCGATAGAGCCGGTTGAGGTCGCGCACCAGGTCACTCACGCCGCGGTGCGATTCATGTTGCAGCAGCTCCCAATCCAGTTGGCTGTCGTGGTTCCATTCGGCGCGCTGGGCAAACTCCGAGCCCATGAACAGTAGCTTTTTCCCGGGGTAGGTCCACTGCATGGCGTAAAGCAGCCGCAGCGAGGCGAACTGCTGCCAGGCGTCGCCGGGCATCTTCCCGAGCATTGAACCTTTGCCGTGGACCACCTCGTCGTGCGAGAAAGGCAACACGAAGTTCTCGGAGAAGGCGTACAGCACCCCGAAGGTCAGCAGGTGGTGATGGAAGTGCCGGAACACCGGATCCTTGACCATGTAGCTCAGCATGTCGTGCATCCAGCCCATGTTCCATTTCATGCTGAACCCCAGGCCGCCCAGCCAGGTCGGGCGCGATACCTGCGGCCAGGAGGTGCTTTCCTCGGCCACGACGATGGCCCCGGGGAAGCGGTCGTGCACCACCTCGTTCAGTTCCCGTAGAAAGGCGACGGCCTCGAGGTTTTCGCGTCCGCCGTACTGGTTGGGCACCCAATCGCCCGGCTCGCGCGAGTAATCGAGGTACAGCATCGAGGCGACGGCGTCGACGCGCAGCCCGTCGATGTGGAACTCTTCCAGCCAGAACAGGGCGCTGGCCAGCAGGAAATTGCGGACCTCGTTGCGGCCGTAGTTGAAGATCAGGGTGCCCCAGTCGCGATGCTCGCCGCGGCGCGGGTCGGCGTGTTCGTACAGTGCGGTGCCGTCGAACTGCGCGAGGGCGAACTGGTCGCGCGGAAAGTGTGCCGGCACCCAGTCCAGCAGCACGCCGATGCCGTGCTGATGCAAATGGTCGACGAACCAGCGGAAATCCGCGGGGGAGCCGAAACGGCTGGTCGGGGCGAAGTAGCCGGTGGTCTGGTAGCCCCAGGAGGCATCCAGGGGGTGCTCGGTGATGGGCATCAACTCCACGTGGGTAAATCCCAGTGCGCTGACGTAAGGCACCAGCCGCTCGGCCATCTCCCGGTAACCCAGGAAGCGGTCCGCGTCGCGCATCCAGGAACCCGGGTGCAGTTCGTAGATCGAAATCGGCTGGTGCTGCCAGTCGAACGCCGTGCGCGCCGCCAGCCAGGCCTGGTCGCCCCAGGGGTATTGCGGCTCGGCCTCGACGGCGCAGGCGGTTTCGGGTCGGTACTGCCAGCGCTGGGCGTAGGGGTCCGCCTTCAGGAATACCAAGCCGCCCTGGCCGCGCAGCTCGAATTTGTACAGTACCCCGGGGCCGATGTCGGGCACGAACAGTTCCCAGACGCCGGCGCCGCCGCGGCTGCGCATGGGATGCGCCCGGCCGTCCCAGCCGTTGAAATCGCCGACGACGCTGACCCGTTCGGCGTTCGGTGCCCAGACCGCGAAGCCGACGCCCGTGATGCCGTCGACGGTGCGCACATGGGCGCCGAAGAACCGGTAGGCGTGCCAGTGGCGGCCCTGGCCGAACAGGTGCAAGTCCAGATCCCCGATCTGCGGATCGAAGCTGTAAGGGTCGTGGCGAACGTGCCGCCGCCCCCGTGCATCGGTCCAGGCTACCCGGTAGTGCAAGGGCAATTGACCTGCGTCGCCTTGCCACTCGAACAGATCGGTGCCGCTACGCCGTTGCAGGGTAATATCCTGGTCCGGCAGGTGTACGCTATGC
>JBFZDU010000295.1:0-3558 GCA_041307205.1 Gammaproteobacteria bacterium
CCACTGGGTACCGATGACGACGACGTTCTTTCCCATAGCCTCGTACTCTTAGCAGTTCGTCCAGCCGGCACTGCGGCGGCTGGTCCGGGTTAGATCACAGGGGAACGGGCTCCCACTCCCCATCCGAAAGTTCCAATCGATGCGTACACCCCAGCTCGCGGGCGTCGCCCGCCTGCCCAGGCAGGTCGCGCACCACCACCCAACCCAGGTCGCGCAGCGCACCGATCCGCGCCGTCAACCGGGCATCGTCCGCGGCCGGCGCCAATGCCCGACCCGGCAGCGGCGGCGGCGCAAACCGGCCGACGCGCAACAAGGTCTTCAGATCGGCGCTGAACCCGGTCGCCGGGCGCGCCCGGCCGAACACCTCGCCGATGTGGTCGTAACGACCGCCGCGGGCTACTTCCTGGCCTTCGCCGGGCACAAACGCGGCAAAGACCACGCCACTGTGGAAGGCATAGCCACGCAGTTCGGCCAGGTCGAAATGCAGCGGCACCTCCGGCAGGAAGCGCCGCAACGCGGCCGCGACGGCCGCGACGTAGTCCACCGCCGCCCGCACCTCGGGTTCGGCCGCGGCCAGCACCGTGCGCGCCTGTTCGATCACCGCGTCATCGCCGTTCAAGCCGGCCAGCGCGATCAGCATCGCCCCAACCGCCTGCGGTACGCCGAACTCGCGCACCAGCACCGCCACCTCGGGTTCGGCCTTGCGCTGCAGCGCGGCGAACACCGCCGCCTCCTGGTCGGAATCGAGCTGTGCCTGCCGCGCCAGGCCGCGGAACACCCCGACATGGCCGAGGTCGAGATAAATGTCCTCCACCCCCGCCAACTGCAGGGACGCCATCATCAGGCATAGCACCTCGACGTCGCTGTCGACGCCAGCGTGGCCATACAGTTCGGCGCCGATCTGCAGCGGGCTGCGCGAGCCGCCGAAGCCGTCGGTGCGGGTGCGCAGCACGCTGCCGATGTAGCACAGGCGGGCCGGCGCTTCGCGCCGCAACTGGTGGGCATCGATACGCGCCGCCTGCGGCGTGATATCGGCGCGGACGCCGAGCACCCGGCCGCTGATCTGGTCGATGAGTTTGAACGTCTGCAGATCCAGGTCCTTGCCGGTGCCGGTCAGCAGCGAATCCAGGTACTCGATGAACGGCGTGATGACCAGTTCGTAGCCCCAGGCCGCGTGCAGGTCGAGCAGGCGCCGGCGCAACGCCTCCAGGCGCCGGGCCGGCTCGGGCAGCAGTTCATCGATCCCCTCGGGGAGCAACCAGCGTTCGTTCGGCATCGGCGGATCAGTTGACCAGGTAAAGCAGGACCACGCCCGCGATCATGCTGAGCAGGCCGCCGTAGCGGACCAGCGAATCAGCACTCTGACTGACCATCAGCAGGCTGCGTTTGAACCCGTCCGGGCTGAGAAAGGGCCAGACCCCCTCGATCACCAACATCAACGCGCTTGCGACCAGCAGGTCGTGCCACATGGCTTCTTCCACAAAAAGGCCGGGGCGATGCCCGGCCACTCAGCCCCCGGGGGTCGCAGGGGCGACCCCGCAAGGGCGGAATTTTCACAGAGCGACAGGCACTTGTCTATCGATCGGCGCCGCCGGGGCTCTTGAAGTAGCGGAAGAACTCCGAATCCGGATCCAGGACCATGACACTGCCGCCGGGCGCGAACACGTCGCGGTAGGCGCCCAGGCTGCGCCAGAAGGAGTAGAAGTCCTGATCCTGCTCGAATGCTTTGGCATAGACGTCCGCGGCCTCGGCATCGCCTTCACCACGAATCAATTCGGCTTCGCGGTAGGCCTCGGCGACGATCACGGTGCGCTGGCGGTCGGCGTCGGCACGGATGCGTTCGGCGGCTTCCGCCCCCTGGGCGCGCAACTCCGCGGCGACGCGTTGCCGCTCGGTGCGCATACGCTTGTAGATGCTGTCGCTGATGTCGTCGGGGAAGTCGATCTGCTTGACCCGGACATCGACGATCTCCACCCCCAGGTCGCTGGCGAGTTCGGCCCCCTCCTTGGCGATCGTCTTCATGATCTCCGAACGCTCACCGGAGATCACGTCCTGTACGGTGCGGCGGCCGAACTCGTCGCGCAGCGCCGAATTTATCCGGTCGGCCAGCAGGCGCGCCGCATTGGCCAGTTCGCCGCGGGTGGAGCGGTAGAACTGGGCGACATCGGAGATCCGCCACTTGATGAAGGAATCCACCACCACGAATTTCTTTTCCACGGTGAGGAAGCGCTGCGGCCGGGCGTCCACGGACTGGATGCGCTTGTCGAAGTACACGATGTTCTGCACCAGCGGCAACTTGAAGTGCAAACCCGGCTCGTAGATGGCGTCCTTGATCTCACCCAGTTGCAGGCGCAGGGCAGCCTGCTCCTGCTGCACCACGAACACGGAGGAATAGATCAGCAGCGCAAGCAGCAGCAGGCCGATCAAGCCGAAGAGACGCTTGCTCGAATCCATTAACGGGTCCTCCTGGCGCGGGCGGCATCACGATCGCGGTTGCTGGCGTCCTGACCGAAGGTCAGATCCGATCCCGGCTCCACGCCGTAAGCGCTGGCGGCCGGCAACTGGGCCGCCGGCGGCGGCTGCAGGATGCGGTCCAAGGGCAGATAGGTGAGATTGCTGCCTTCCTTGACATCCAGCAGGACCTTGCTGGAGTTGCCGAGCACGTCCTGCAAGGTGTCGAGATAGAGCCGCTCGCGCGTCACCCGCGGCGCCTGTTGGTACTCGTTGAGCAGGGCCAGGAAGCGTTGCGATTCACCCTGGGCCTCGGCGACCACCTTGGCCCGATAGGCCTTGGCGTTCTCGACCTGGCGGGCCGCGCCACCGCGGGCACGCGGCACCACGTCGTTGGCGTAGGCCTGGGCCTCGTTCTGCAATGCGACATTGTCCTCGCGCGCCTTCACGGCATCGGCGAAGGCGTCCTTGACCGCATCCGGCGGCGCGGCATCCTGGATGTTCACGTTGGTCAGGCGCAAGCCGGTCCGATACAGGTCCATGAGTTCCTGGGTCCCGGTCTGCACCGCCGCGGCAATCCCGCTGCGGTTCTCGGTGGTGATCTCGTCCAGCCCACTGCGGCCGACCACCTCGCGCAGCGCCGATTCCATCGCATTGTGGATGGCACCCTCGGGGTTGGCATCCTGGAACAGATAATCTTCTGGGTACTGCACGCGGTATTGCACGCTCAGCACCACGTCGACGATGTTTTCATCTTTGGTCAGCATCTGGGCGCGGTGCGGAAACTCGTGCACCTTGTCCACGTCCACCGGCATGACGGCGTCGATGAAGGGCAGTTTCAGGTGCGGGCCGGGCTCGGCAACCTTGTGAAAGGCGCCAAAACGCTTCACCACGCCGCGCTGCGCCGGCTCGATGATGTAGATCGACTGGATACCCAGCAGCACCAGCACGGCAATGCCGACCACCAACAGGACCCCGGTGCTCTTGCCGCCGCCACCGCCGATCGGGGTCGGACCCTCGCCACCGCCACCGTTACGCCGCCGGCCGCCGAACAGGCCGCCCATCTTCTCCTGCAGCTTCCTTACCACTTCATCCAGATCGGGCGGT
>JBFZDU010000296.1:0-9994 GCA_041307205.1 Gammaproteobacteria bacterium
GGTGGTGTTTCGCGCACCGCAGCGGGCCCTGACCCCGGGCCAGGCCGTGGTGCTGTACCAGGCCGGCGAATGCCTTGGTGGCGGTATCATTCTGTGACCATGTACACCGACCGCGATCGCACCCTCGCCCTGGCCGGCATGGCCCAGGCCGCCACCCTGACCCGCAGCCTGGCCCGTCGGGGTTCTGCACCGGCCGCTGCTCTCGAAGCCAGCGTGCGCAGCATCTTCGCGCTCGACCCGCCCGACGTGCCGGCCGTGTATGGCGGCGAGGCCGGCGTGGCGAGCGGCCTGCAGGCCCTGGTCAGCCACCTCACCCAACCCCAGCAGCAGCACCGCGAAACCACGGGCTACCTGGTCGCGCTGCTGCAACTGGAACGGCAACTCGCCAAGGCTGAGGGGGGTCTCGCCCGGCTGGGCAAGGACTTGGCGGCCCTGCAGCAGCGCCTGGCGCAACACCAGTTGTCCGAGGCCACCCGCTACGCCGCCCTGGCCGACATCTATCAGAGCCATATCAGTCGGCTCTCGCCCCGGATCATGGTCAAGGGCGAGCCGCTGCACCTGAACAATCCGGACACCGCGGCCCGCATCCGCACCATGCTGCTCGCCGGGATTCGCGCGGCACACCTGTGGCGGCAATGCGGTGGGCGGCGTTGGCAGTTGTTGACCGCCCGCCGCCGCATCATCCGCACCGCGCAAGCCCTGCTCCAACAGCTGGCTGGCGCGACCGGCGTGCTATAGTCGCCACCCCCGGCGCAGGGACGGGTCCTGATCGCCATAAGTTCGGAGCAATACGCATGCAACTCAAGCTCATCGCCACCGCAGCCAGCATCCTGGCACTCGCCGCCTGCAGCGAAACCGGCAACGAACCCGCCCAGTCGCCGGCGCCGACAGCGACCGAAAGCCGCCCCGCGGCGACCGCCGGGGAATCGACCCAGGCGACCCAGGCACCGGATGCAGCCACGCCGGGCTCTGCCACAACCGCCGGCGACACGACCGGTGATTACTACGAGGCCGCCAAGGCAACGACGGCCGAGGCCTACGACGCGACTGCCGAGAAGGCCGCCGAGTTGTACGACACGACCAAGGAAAAGGTCATTGAGGCCTACGACGCCACCAAGGAGACGGCGGCAGAGGCCTACGATGCCGGCAAAGTCATGGGCGCGGAAATGCTGGAAAGCGGCAAGGCCGACATGGAGGCCCGCGAAGGCCACCCGCCGACGACCGACCGCTAACCCGCAAATCTCACCGGGCGAACCGCAGAGCGACAATTTGTTCAACAACCCTGGCGGGTTAACCGCCAATGGGATCTGCCGGTCAACCCCGGCAACGGGGCGCAAAAAGCCGGGCATTGCCCGGCTTTTTTCATTGCGTCACGGCGATTTTGCAAGCCCGCGCAAACCGACTAGAATTCCGCTTTGTGCAGTGCAGCAATCGCGCCTCACCCGATCCCATCACCGGAGTCCTGCAATATGAGCAACAGCTTCAACTCCCGCAGCGAGCTCAAGGTCGGCGACCAGACCTACGAGATCTTCCGCCTCGACGCCATCGCCGGCAGCCAGCGCCTGCCCTATGCCACCAAGATCCTGCTGGAGAACCTGCTCCGCAACGAGGACGGGGTGACGGTGACCCGGGCCGATATCGAACAGCTCGCCAACTGGGACCCCAAGGCCGAACCGAGCCAGGAGATCCAGTACCGCCCGGCGCGGGTGTTGATGCAGGACTTCACCGGTGTGCCGGCCGTGGTCGACTTGGCCGCGATGCGCGACGCCATGCAGGCACTCGGCGGCAACCCCGACAAGATCAACCCGCTGCAGCCGGCCGAGCTGGTGATCGACCACTCGGTGCAGGTGGATCACTTCGGCTCGGACCAGGCCTTCGGGCTCAACGCCGAACTGGAATTCCAGCGCAACCAGGAGCGCTACAAGTTTCTGAAATGGGGCCAGAACGCATTCGATACCTTCAAGGTGGTCCCGCCCGACACCGGCATCGTGCACCAGGTCAACATCGAATACCTGTCGCGGGTGGTATTCCAAAAGCCGACCGCTGACGGCGCCCAGGCCTATTTCGATACCTGCGTCGGCACCGACTCGCACACCACCATGGTGAACGGCATCGGGGTATTGGGCTGGGGCGTGGGCGGCATCGAGGCCGAGGCCTCCATGCTCGGCCAGCCGGTCTCCATGCTGGTCCCCAAGGTGGTCGGCTTCAAGTTGACTGGCGCGCTCAGAGAAGGCGTCACCGCCACCGACCTGGTCCTGACCATCGTCGATCTGCTGCGCAAGCACGGTGTGGTGGGCAAGTTCGTCGAATTCTACGGCCCAGCCATCGCCGGCCTGCCGATGGGCGAGCGCTGCACCATCGCCAACATGGGACCCGAGTACGGCGCCACCTGCGGCCTGTTCCCGATCGACCGGGAGACCCTGGACTACCTGCGTCTGACCGGCCGCAGCGAGGCGCAGATCGCGCTGGTCGAGGCCTATGCCAAGGCGCAGGGCGTATTCCACAGCGCCGACGCCCCCGAGGCCGAATACTCCGAGACCCTGAGCCTGGACCTCGGCGACGTGGTACCCAGCCTGGCCGGGCCCAAGCGCCCGCAGGACCGCGTGCCCCTGACCGACATCGCCACCCACTTCCCCAAGGCGCTGGCGGCGCTCAAGGCCGAACGCAAGCTCCCGGACCTGGGCCCGGTCAAGACCACCGTCAACGGCGAGCAGGTCGAGATCCGCGACGGCTCGGTGGTGATCGCCGCCATCACCTCCTGCACCAACACCTCCAATCCCTCGGTGATGCTGGCCGCCGGCCTGGTGGCCCAGAAGGCCGCGGTGCGCGGCCTGCATGCCAAGCCCTGGGTCAAGACCTCGCTCGGCCCGGGCTCGCTGGCGGTGACCCGCTACCTGGAAAGCGCCGGTTTGGTCGAACCGCTGAAACAACTGGGCTTCCATAACGTCGGCTACGGCTGCACCGTGTGCATCGGCAACTCCGGCCCCTTGCCCCCGGCGGTTTCCAAAGCGATCGCCGACCACGATCTGTGCACCGTGTCCGTGCTCTCGGGCAACCGCAACTTCGAGGGTCGCGTGCACGCCGAGGTGCGCATGAACTACCTGGCCTCGCCGCCGCTGGTGGTCGCCTATGCGCTGGCCGGCCGCATCGATTTCGATCCTTACAACGAACCCCTGTGCCAGGACCCGCAGGGGAGGGATGTCTTCCTCAAGGACCTCTGGCCGACCCAGGCGGAGATCGCCGAAGCGATCCGCGCCAATGTCACGCGGGAGGAATTCACCGCGGCCTATGCCAACGTCTACGCCGGCGACGCCCGCTGGCAGTCGCTGAGCGCGGCCACCACCCAGACCTACGACTGGCCGATCGATTCGACCTATATCCGCAATCCGCCCTACTTCAAGGGCATGAGCCTTGCGGTCGGCGCCGTGTCCGACATCCGCGGGGCCCGCTGCCTGGCCCTGCTGGGCGACTCCATCACCACCGACCACATCTCGCCGGCCGGTGCCATCAAGCCCAACTCGCCGGCCGGACAATACCTGATTGCCCAGGGCGTCGATCCCAAGGACTTTAACTCGCTGGGGTCGCGCCGCGGCAACCACGAAGTGATGATGCGCGGCACCTTCGCCAACATCCGCCTGCGTAACCTGATGGCGCCCGGCACCGAGGGCGGGGTCACCCTGCACCAGCCGTCGGGCGAACCTTTATCCATCTACGATGCCGCCATGCGCTACCAGAGCGAGGGTGTGCCGGCCATCGTGATCGCGGGCAAGGAATACGGCTCGGGATCGTCGCGCGACTGGGCGGCCAAGGGCCCGCGCCTGCTCGGCGTGCAGGCGGTGATCGCCGAGAGCTACGAGCGCATCCACCGCTCCAACCTGGTCGGCATGGGCATACTGCCGCTGCAGTTCCGCGCCGACGACACCGCCGCCAGTCTCGGTCTGAGCGGCACCGAAACCTACGACATCCTCGGCCTGGGCGACGGTTCGGCCAAGCAAGTGACGGTGCGGGCCACCGCGGCCGACGGCCAGGTCAAGGAGTTCCAGGCCCAGGTGCGCATCGACACACCGAACGAGGTGGAGTACTACCGCAACGGCGGCATCCTGCCTTACGTGCTGCGCAAACTCGCCGCCTGAAGCACCGCGTTCTATACCCCCTTCCCCCTCTCCTCCCGGAGAGGGGCGTTCCCCTGTAGCCATGCACCCTGGGTTGACGCCCCAGGGGTCGGGCGACACACTGGCGGTCAACCTGCAAGCCCTTGTCGCGTGATCGCAGCCACCCGGTCGCGTACAGCCGAACACAGGAGACCGAAGGCCTATGCACACCAAGCTTCAGCTGGGCGCCAGCCTGCTCGCCTTTGCGCTGGCCCTGACGGGGACCGCCCAGGCGGGCGCCACGCTCGATGCGGTCAAGGCCAGGGGTTTCGTGCAGTGCGGCGTCAACACCGGGCTGCCGGGCTTTTCCAACGCCAACGACCAGGGCGAGTGGACCGGCATGGATGTCGATCTCTGCCGCGCCATTGCGGCCGCGGTGTTCGGCGATGCCGGCAAGGTCAAGTTCAATCCGCTGACCGCCAAGGAACGCTTCACCGCCCTGCAGTCGGGCGAGATCGACGTGCTGTCGCGCAACACCACCTGGACCTTGACCCGCGATACCAGCCTGGGCCTGAACTTCGCCGGGGTCACCTACTACGACGGCCAGGGTTTCCTGATCAAGAAGAGCCTCGGCGTGACCAGTGCCCGGGAACTCGACGGCGCCACCGTGTGCATCCTCGCGGGCACCACCACCGAGCTGAACCTGGCCGACTACTTCCGTGCCAGAGGGATGAGCTACACGCCGGTGACCTTCGACACCACCGAACTCAACGTCAAGGCGTTCGAGTCCGGCCGCTGCGATGTGCTCACCTCCGACCAGTCGCAACTGTATGCGCAGCGCATGCTGCTGGCCCAGCCCGAAGCCGCCATCGTCCTGCCCGAGGTGATCTCCAAGGAGCCGCTGGGACCGGTGGTACGCCAGGGTGACGACGCCTGGTTCAACGTCGTGCGCTGGTCGCTGTTCGCGATGCTGAACGCCGAAGAACTGGGCGTGAACTCGGCCAACGTGGACGCCAGGAAAGCCGACGCCAAGGATCCCAACGTGCGGCGCCTGCTCGGCCTCGAAGGCATCAAGGGCCAGGGCTTGGGCCTGTCCGACGATTGGTCGTACAACATCGTCAAGCAGGTCGGCAACTACGGCGAGGCCTTCGAGCGCAACCTCGGCGCCGGCTCGGCCTTGAAGATCGCGCGCGGCCAGAACGCCCTGTGGAACCAGGGCGGCCTGCAGTACGCGCCCCCGATACGCTGAGGTCACTGCGGGCGCCGGCGCACTGACGCGGCCCCCGCTCGCCCATGCCAAACGCAACAGGGACCAACCGACCGCGCGCGCCGCGGGCCTGGAAAGACCCGCGCCAGCGCGCCCTGGCGTTCCAGGTGTTGATGGTCGCGGCCGTGATCGGCTTCGGCGCCTACCTCTTCAACAACACCCTGGACAACCTGGCGCAGCGTGGCATCAGCACCGGCTTCGGCTTCCTCGACAACGAGGCCGGCTTTGGCATAGTCCAGACCCTGATCCCCTTCGACGAGAGCGACACTTTTGGCCGCACCTTCGTGGTGGGCCTGTTGAACACCCTGCTGGTGTCGCTGCTGAGCGTCCTGCTCGCCACTGTGCTCGGCTTCGTCATCGGAGTTGCCCGCCTGTCCGGCAACTGGCTGCTGGCGCGACTGGCGGCGGCCTATATCGAGACCTTCCGCAACATCCCGCTGCTGCTGCAGATCCTGTTCTGGTACTCGGCGATCATTCCACTGCTGCCGCACCCGCGGCAGAGCCTGGCGCTGGGCGAGGCGGTATTCCTCAACAAGCGCGGCCTGTACCTGCCCAGCCCGATCCCCGAGACCGGTTTCGCCTGGGTGCTGGCCGCCTTGGCCGCGGCGCTGATCGGCGGCTTGGCCCTGCGCCGCTGGGCCCGGGCGCGGCAGGATCGGACCGGCCGGCCCTTTCCCGTCGGCTGGGCGACCCTCGCCTTGCTGCTGGGCCTGCCCGGCGGCACCTTCCTGCTGCTCGGGGCGCCCCTGAGCTGGGAGTTCGCCACGCTCGGCGGCTTCAACTTCAGCGGCGGGCTGGTCATCATTCCGGAGCTGGGCGCGCTGACCCTGGCGCTGTCGATCTATACCGCGGCCTTCATTGCCGAGATCGTGCGCTCCGGCATCCAGTCCGTCAGTCACGGCCAGACCGAGGCCGCCTACGCCCTGGGACTGCGCCCCGGCGTCACCACACGCCTGGTGATCATCCCCCAGGCCATGCGGGTGATCATCCCGCAGCTGACCAGCCAGTACCTCAACCTGACGAAGAACTCGTCGCTCGCCACCGCCATTGGCTATCCGGACCTGGTCGCGGTCTTCGCCGGCACCACCTTGAACCAGACCGGCCAGGCGGTCGAAATCATCTTCATCACCATGCTGGTCTACCTCAGCATCAGCCTGACCATCTCGCTGGCCATGAACTGGTACAACAAAAAAATGGCTCTGGTGGAGCGGTAGCCGCGCATGCCGCCACAGCACCGCCCCCTGCCCGACCTGCCGCCGCCCGTGACCAGTGTGGGCGTGCCCGGCTGGCTGCGCCGCAACCTGTTCTCGTCGTGGCCCAACGCACTGTTGACGGCGGTCGCGCTCTACCTGCTGTACATCACGGTCGTGCCGTTCGTGAACTGGGCGATCATCGACGCGGACTGGCGCGGCGACTCGCGCGCCAGTTGCAGCGGGACGGGCGCCTGCTGGGTGTTCATCCGGGTGCGCTTCGAGCAGTTCATGTACGGCTTCTACCCCGACGCCGAACAGTGGCGGGTCAACACCGCGGCGGTGCTCGGGGTACTCCTGCTGGCGCCGCTGTTCATCCGCTCGGTCCCGAAGAAGAGCTGGCTGCTCGGCTTCGTCCTCGTCGGCTATCCGCTGATCGCCCACCTGTTGCTCAGCGGCGGCCGCTTCGGTCTGCCCCAAGTCGAGACCGGCCTGTGGGGCGGCCTGCTGCTGACCCTGGTGCTGTCCGCGGTCGGGATCGTCGCCGCACTGCCGCTGGGCATCCTGCTCGCCCTGGGCCGCCGCTCGAAGATGCCGGCGGTGCGTATCTGCTGCGTGGCCTTCATCGAACTGTGGCGTGGCGTGCCGCTGATCACCGTGCTGTTCATGGCCTCGGTGATGCTGCCGCTGTTCCTCCCCGAGGGAGTGAGCGTCGACAAGCTGTTGCGCGCCATGATCGGCATCGTGCTGTTCCAGTCGGCCTACATGGCGGAAGTGGTGCGCGGCGGGCTGCAGGCGATTCCCCAGGGCCAGTACGAGGCGGCCGAGGCGCTGGGGCTGGGCTACTGGAAAACCATGGGCCTGGTCATCCTGCCCCAGGCGCTGAAGCTGGTGATACCCGGGATCGTCAATACCTTCATCGCCCTGTTCAAGGACACGACCCTGGTGCTGATCATCGGGCTGTTCGACCTGCTGGCCGTGATCCAGGCCGCCTACAACGATCCCAACTGGCTAGGCTACGCCATCGAGGGCCATGTCTTCGCCGCGCTGGTGTACTGGCTGTTCTGCTTCGGCATGTCGCGCTACAGCCAGGCGCTGGAAAAGCAACTGCACACCGGACACTAAGTCATGCAAGACAACGGCGAAGCGACCCCGGCGGTCGAACTCATCGGCGTCCACAAATGGTACGGCGCGTTTCATGTCCTCAAGGACATCCATCTCAGCGTGCAGCGCGGCGAGCGCATCGTCATCTGCGGCCCCTCGGGCTCGGGCAAGTCGACGCTGATCCGCTGCATCAATCGGCTGGAGGAACACCAGCGCGGTCAGATCATCGTCGACGGCGTGGAACTGACCAACGACATCGAGCACATCGACCGCATTCGCCGCGAGGTCGGCATGGTGTTCCAGCAGTTCAACCTGTTCCCGCACCTGACGGTGCTGGAGAACTGCTGCCTGGCGCCCATCTGGGTGCGCAAGCTGCCGCGCAAGGAGGCCGAGACCCTGGCCATGACCTACCTGGAGCGGGTCAAGATCCCCGAACAGGCGCACAAGTACCCCGGGCAGTTGTCCGGCGGCCAGCAACAGCGCGTCGCCATCGCGCGCAGCCTGTGCATGAATCCGCGCATCATGCTGTTCGACGAACCCACCTCGGCGCTGGACCCCGAGATGATCAAGGAGGTGCTGGACGTCATGGTGGAACTCGCCGACAGTGGTATGACCATGCTCTGCGTCACCCACGAGATGGGTTTCGCCAAGACCGTCGCCGACGCGGTCATCTTCATGGACGGCGGCGAGATCATCGAGCGCAACGCGCCCGAGGCCTTTTTCAGCAACCCCCGGCAGGACCGCACCCGGCTGTTCCTCAGCCAGATCCTGCAACATTGATCCGCGCGGCGCGCTCAGCGGCGGTCGCGCGGCTGGCGTCGGCCGGCGCAGCAGCCGCCTGCCGGCCAGGCTTGGCCAGGGCAATCAACGCCGGGTAATTCGGGCAGAAGGTCCGTTCGTCCAGGGCCTCGCCCGCCAGATAGCGGTCGCAGGTATCGAGGTCCGAGCAGGTTGCGCAGGCATGCAGGCGGCGTTCGACATTCAGCGGACTGTTCTTGTGCAGAAAGCGCTCCCGGCCGATCCCCAGCCGGTCCAGCATGCGGGCGATACGCAGGCTGGCCAGGCGCGCCCGCACGTCGCGGTTATAGGCACGCAGGGCGCGGCCGCTGCGCCACATACCCAGCAGCATAATGACGAGCAAGGCGGCGAACACTGCACCGCCACCGTAGAGCAACGCCGGATCGATCGAATCAGTCATATTCTTGTAACCACGTTGTAGTGGACGCCTGTCCCTGCAATACGAAAGGTATAGTCCCAGCGCGGCGTAAGGCAATTCGAATTCGCGTTGGAGCAGACGCTATGACCGGGCCGCGCGGCCTTGGCGGGATTTCGATTTCGGGACAACCCCGGTCACTGTCGGTAGATACCCGAGTCGCCGCCAGGACAGGCGGCACTGCCGCCGGCACGCCGGAGCGCAACCCCGCGGGCCCCACTCAACCGGTCAACTGGCCATACAACAAGGGCAACCGCCGCGGCAGTTCGCCGGGCTGCTTGATGACGACATAGCCACGGTCGCCAAACAGGTGCGGCAGATAATCGTTGGCGCGGCGGTCGATGGTGACGCAGAACGGCTGCAGTCCCTGGCGGCGGGCCTCGAGCACGGCCTGGCGGGTATCTTCGATACCGTAGCGGCCTTCGTACTGGTCGAGATCATTGGGCTTGCCATCGGTGAGCAGCAGCAGTAGGCGCCGGGCGGCCGGTTGCGCCGCCAGCAGCTGGCTGCCGTAACGCAGCGCGGCACCCATGCGTGTGTAGTAACCCGGCCTGATCGCCTGGATGCGGCCGCGCACCACGCCGCCGTAGGTCTCGTCGAAGCGCTTCAGGGTATGTACCCGGACCGGGTCGCGCTTGCGCGACGAGAAACCATACATGGCGAAGCGGTCGCCGGTCGCCGCCAGGGATTCCGCGAACAGGAACAGGCTGTCACGGATCACATCGATGACCCGGTGCTGATCGTTCAGCCAGGTGTCGGTGGACAGCGACAGGTCGGCCAGCAGCAGGCAGGCCAGGTCGCGGGCGCCACTGCGCGGGTCGCGGTACAGCGCATCGGCCGCACTGGCGGCACCGGAGCGGCGGTCGGTGGCGAAGCGCAGGTAGGCATCGAGGTCGATCTCTTGCCCGTCCGCCTGGGCGCGGCACCACACCCGCGCCGGCGCCAGCGCCTGGAACTGCTGGCGCAGGCGCCGGGCGGTGCGGCGCAGCTGGACCGGCAACGCCGCGGACGGGGCATTCGCCGCCAGTAGCGGCACCACCCGGCACTGCGCCGGCTGCAGCTGCCGGCGCTTCCAGTCCCACTCGGGCAGGAGAATGCCGGCGCCGAGCACCAAGTCGTCGGCCGCCGC
>JBFZDU010000297.1:0-4808 GCA_041307205.1 Gammaproteobacteria bacterium
GCCGACAAGCCGGTCGACAAGGACGGCACCAAGCAGAGCAACTCCCGCAAGGACAAGCCGGTTGACGCCGACGAGGCGGCGCCCAATCCATTCGATGCGCCGGCCCGCAGCGACTGGAAGCCGCCGCCGCGCGATGGCGCCGACGAGGCGCCCAAGCCGGACGAGTCCGCGATGGATGACGAATCGCCGCTCGATGAACCGGCGGCGGGTGACGCGGCCGAGGGTGGCAGCTATCGCGATCGGATCGCCGCGGCCGAGCAGGCCAACCGCGACCTGGCGGCGCAGGTCGAGCGCAATCGCGCCGAGATCGAGCGTCTGCGCTTCCTGCTGGAATCGGATCGCGACAACGAACCGAGCCCCGCCAATCTGCCGCCGATGCCGCTGTCGTGCCGGCCGCCGGCGCCAGAGACGCCGGCCGGCGACGGTGTGCTGTCGCCGGGCGAGTCGGAGGCGCTGGACGATGCCTTCGATGCGGCGTGGGAGCAGTTCGAGGAGTGCAAACGCTGCTACCAACAGCCGCTCGCCGACTTCGAGGCGCAGATCTTGCTCTACGAAAAGCTGCGCGGAATCTACAGCGGCACGAAGAAGTATGTCACTAACGTCATCACCACCGGCGACTCGCTGGCCAAGCCGCACTACCTGCTGGAGAACGCCTGGGCCGCGCAGAAACTCGATATCAAAGCCGCGTTTGCCAAGACCGGGCAGGCGTATGACGCCAAGCTGATCGAGTTAAACGACAAGCTGAGCCTCATCCTCGACCGCATCGGCGAGTGCGAGACGAGCGTCAACAACAACCCGATGTGGCGCCAGACCAGTGGTCTGTTTTTTCACCAAACCATGGCCAACAGCTACAAGAGGTCCGACTGACGTCATGCGAGGTGTCCTTCTCTGCGCTGCCACGGCGCTGTTGCTGACCTTGTCCCCACTCACCGCACTGGCCGACGATTCGGCTGCGCTCGGCATTCCGCCCGAAGCGATCGAACTCAAGAACAAAAGCGGCCACCGCACCTGGGCGGTTGCGCGGCCCGGCGGGCGCTACTCGCTACTCGAACTGCTGCCAGGCGGTCAGATGTCGGGAACGGCGGGGCGGCTCGCCGATCTGATGGTGGCCTACCCGGGTATCGATTTTTCGCCGCTCGGCGAAGGCGCGGCGGCCAACCCGGTACCGGCGCGCGCCGGTAGCGACAGCTTCGACCAGGTGGTTGCCAGCCGCGACGAACTGGCCGCGGCTACCCCGGGCGCCGGCGAGGCGATCAAGCGTGCGCTGCACAAGGGGACGGTGATCGAGCTGACCGCGGGCACACTCGAACACATGGTCGAGAGCATGGGCGGCAAGCTCGATGTGACGCGCGAGGAACTCGATCGCCTGCTCGCCACCAATGGCAACCGCATCGGCCTGACCCAGAGTGACATGAAGCTGCTGATGAAGGAGGCCGGCCCCGACGGCATCTCGCTGGCGCAGATCGAGGAGATGATGCCGGCGACACGGACGCAGCGCGCCGCCAGCGGCGTCGCCGGGCGCGAGGATGCCGACTGCCCCGGCTTGGTCTACGGCGCTGGCAAGCGCGCGATCTGTCTGCCGCTGGGGGCGCTCTCCTTCGCCGACGTCGCGGTTGGATTCCAGCCGGGCAAGAAGCGTTCGAAGCCGCCGTTCGACTTCCCGGGCAGTGCGCTCGGCGAGCCGGATTACCGCAACACCTACAGCGCCGATTTCATCTCGCTCGGCTGCGATGGCGTACTGGTGGTGCGTTTCACCGACAACGTGCTGGTCGACATCGACGGCATCGACCTCTACATCTTCGAGGTCGGGCCGATCGTCGAGCGCACGCTGCTGGCGATCTCGACCAACGGCAGCGACTGGATCGAGGTGGGCGAGATCGAGGGCGCGCGCTCCGAGGTCGACATCGGCCCTTACGTCAACAAGGGCGACACCTTCTCCTACGTGCGCCTGACCAACGCCGGCCCCGCCTGCGGCGGCAATCATGCCGGCGCCGACATCGACGCCATCGCTGCGGTCGGCGCCGAGATCCGCCTGTCGCTCGACAGCGCGCTGCTGTTCGACTCCGGTAAGTACCAGCTCAAGCCCGAGTCGCTGGTCGCGCTCGATGAGCTGACGGCAAAGGTGGCCGCCTTCGGCCCCGACATCCGCATCACGGTCGAGGGGCACACCGACAATGTCGGCGCCGACGCCGCCAACCTGACGCTGTCGGAGAACCGTGCGAAGTCGGTGTGGCAGTACCTCGGCAGGAAGCTCGACGTGGCCGCGGCGAACGTCACCATCCGCGGCTACGGCGAAAGCAAGCCGATCGCCGACAACGAGACCGACGCCGGGCGGCAGCAGAACCGGCGCGTCGACCTGCTGATCTCGCCGCGCAGCCGGTTCGTGAAATAGCAGCGACATAGGGGACATCGGAGTCAGGTCTCACATTCCAACAACCGGTGGTTGGAAAGGGGATAAGGGGCCAGGCCAGGTTCGAATTTCCTTTGAACTTGTCTGGCCAGGTTATCCCCGGCTCTACCGGTTGATGCCCGGGTGTGGGGTCCGGTGCCGCGTCCGGGCCATTGCCCGCGACCATGGGTTTCTATGATGACGAGGCGCTGCGCTAGTATCGGGACTTGGCGCGCCTCTTACTGCACTGCCGGAGGACCATGAAACCTGCCGCCCGCCCGACCGTCGCCCTGTTCGTGACCTGCCTGGTCGATGCGTTCCGTCCCAATGTGGGCTTCGCCGCGCTGCGCCTGCTGGAGCGCGCCGGGGCCAACACCCGCGCGCCGCGGGGCCAGACCTGCTGCGGTCAGCCGGCGTACAACAACGGCGACCTCGACAATGCGCGCGCGATTGCCCGCCAGGTGATCGAGACCTGTGCCGGCTTCGAGCGCGTGGTCGTGCCCTCGGGCTCCTGCGCCGGCATGCTCAAGGTGCACTACCCCGAGCTGTTCGCCGACGACCCGGCGTGGGCGCCGCGCGCCCGGGCGTTGGCGGCGCGGGTGTGCGAGCTGAGCCAATACCTGACCGAGCGGGGCATCGTGCTCGATGCGTCCTGTCCCGCGATCGCTGCTTATCACGACGGCTGTTCGGGGCTGCGCGAGCTGGGCGTGCACGCCGAGCCGCGGGCCTTGCTCGCGCAGGTCGCCGGGCTGGAGCTGCGCGAGCTTGCCGAACCCGAGGTCTGCTGCGGTTTCGGCGGCACTTTCTGCGTGAAGTACCCGGACATCTCGACCCGGCTGGTCAGCGACAAGGCCGCCGCGGTGCGCGCGACCGGGGCCGGCATGCTGCTCGCGGGCGATCTGGGCTGCCTGCTCAACATCGCCGGGCGGCTGCAGCGCGAGGGCAGCGAGATCCGGGTGTTCCACTACGCGGAGATCCTCGCCGGCATGGCGGACGGCCCGGGCATCGGGGAGGCGGCCGAGTGAACTACTACGACCTGCAACCGCAGCACTTCAAGGGCCAGGCGCGGGCCGCACTGGCCGATCCGACCCTGCGCCGTGCCCTCGACAAGGCGCGCAGCGGCTTCGTCGACCGGCGCGCCCGGGCCGTCGCCCTGGTACCCGGGTTCGAGGCCTTGCGCGACGCGGCGCGCGATATCAAGGATGACGCGCTCGATCACCTCGGCCCGCTGTTGCAGCAGTACGAGACCCAGGTGCTGGCGGCAGGCGGCCGGGTGCACTGGGCCGAGACCGCGGACGACGCCTGCCGCCAGATCCTCGACATCTGCCGCGGCGCCCGGGCCCACCGCATCGCCAAGGGCAAGTCGATGGCCGGCGAGGAGGTGGGGCTCAACGCCGCCCTGGAGCGGGCCGGCTATACGGTGATCGAGACCGACCTCGGCGAGTACATCATTCAGCTCGCCAAGGAGCCGCCGAGCCACATCATCGCGCCCGCGGTACACAAGACCAAGGAGCAGATCGCCGCCCTGTTCGAGGCCAATCATGCCGACCTGCACGAGCGCCTGACCGAGATACCCGAGCTGGTGAACGAGGCGCGGCGGGTGCTGCGGCACGAGTTCCTGGCGGCCGACGTCGGCATCACCGGCGCCAACCTGCTGATCGCCGACACCGGCAGTCACGTGCTGGTGACCAACGAGGGCAACGGCGATCTCAGTTCGACCCTGCCGCGGGTGCACATCGTGATCGCGGGGATCGAGAAGGTGGTGCCGGACCTGGACGCGGCCAGCACCATCCTGCGGGTGCTATCGCGCAGTGCCACCGGCCAGCCGATCACCGCCTACACCAGCCTGTTCACCGGGCCGAAGCGCGCGGCGGACCTGGACGGGCCGCAGGAGTTTCACGTCGTGCTGCTCGACAACGGCCGCAGCGACATGCTGCACAGCGAGTTCCGCGCCATGCTGCGCTGCATCCGCTGCGGCGCCTGCCTCAATCACTGCCCGGTGTACTCGGCCATCGGCGGGCATGCCTACGGCGCGGTCTACCCAGGCCCCATGGGGTCGGTGCTCACGCCGCTGCAATGGGGGCTGCGCGAGGCCGCCGACCTGCCCAATGCCTGCACGCTCAATGGCCGTTGCGCCGACGTCTGCCCGGTGCGCATCCCGCTGCCGGACCTGCTGCGGCGCCTGCGGGTGCGCCTGCACCGCGACGGCCTGCAGGGCGGGCGGGTGCGCCACGCCCTCGCGGCCTGGGCCTGGCTGGCACGCCGGCCGGCGCTGTATCACCGCGCGACCCAGCTCGGGGTGCGGCTGCTGCGGCTGGTGGGGCGCGGCCGGGGGCGGCTCGGCAGGCTGCCCCTGGCCGGTGGCTGGACCGCAGGACGGGAGCTGCCGCTGCCGCAGGGCGACAGCTTTTTCAGCCAG
>JBFZDU010000298.1:0-5488 GCA_041307205.1 Gammaproteobacteria bacterium
CACCAAACCCGTGGACCCGACGGTCCTGGGTAAGCTGCTACAGCAACACGCCAGCGCCTGATTCAGCCCGGTGGCTGTCCCGACGCCGGGATGGCGCCGGTCGCGGGGGCCGCTGCGGGCGCTGGGGCGACGACCGCCCGCCGGCGCTGCGCCTGGCGATCGATGAGATTCTTCAGCGCGATCAGGAAACCCAGGCCGATAAAGGCGCCGGGCGGCAGGACCGCCAGCAGTATGCCGGGCCAGGCATCACCCAGCTGTATCGTCAGGACGCGCGCGCCCTCGCCGAGCATCAGGTGGGCATCCGCGAACAGCGTGCCCTGGCCGATCAGTTCGCGGGTCGCGCCCAGGGTTACTAGCACGGCGGTGAAACCCAGGCCGATCGCCAGGCCGTCGGCGAGCGCGCGGGGCAGCGCATTGCGCGAGGCAAAGGCCTCGGCCCGGCCGAGGATGGTGCAGTTGGTCACGATCAGCGGGATGAAGATCCCGAGGATCCTGTGCAGCTCGTGAAACCAGGCGTTCATCGCCAATTCGACGGCCGTCACAAAGGATGCGATCACCAACACGAACACCGGCACCCGGATCTCCGGTCGAATCCAGTTGCGAATGATCGAAACCGTGCTGTTCGACAACGCCAGCACCAGGGTGGTCGCCAGCCCCAGCCCCAAGCCGTTGATGGCGGTGTTGGAGACGGCGAGCAGCGGACACAGGCCCAGCAGCGCCACCAGCGCCTGGTTGTTGTGCCACAGGCCGTCCAGCCAGATTTTGCGATAGCCGCCTGCCATGATCAGTTCTGCATCGATGCCGGGTGAGTGGTGAACAGTTCGGCCCAATGCGCCTGGGCATACTCCAGGGTTTGCTTTACCGCGACCACGATGGAGCGTGGCGTCACGGTGGCGCCGGTGAACTGGTCGAAGACGCCGCCGTCGCGTTTGACTTTCCAACGGGCCGCGGCGGGGTTGCTCAGCGAGCGGCCGGCGAAGCCCAGCACCCAGTCCGAGCGGGATTCCTCGATGCGGTCGCCAAGGCCGGGCGTTTCGCGGTGGCTCAGCACCCGCACGCCGCCCAGCCGGCCGTCGGCCATGACCGCGACGATCAAGCGAATCGGCCCGGCGTAGCCCTTGGCGTCGACGGTGCTGAACACCGCCGCGGCCGGCTGGCCGGCCCCCCGGCCGCGGTAGACCGTGGTCGCGGCCGGGCCCAGGATCCCGGGGGCGTGGACCCTGGTGCGGTCGGTCAGCGGGTCGTTGTCGATGCTGCCGGCCGGCACGATGCGGCCGATCTGCTCCAGCAGGGCCGCGCGCTCGTTGGCGGCGATCCGTTCGGCGGTGCCCTGGTGTGCCAGGGCCACCAGCCCAGCCCCGGCGATGCCGAAGGCGCTCAACAGCGCGGCGGCGATCAGCATGGATTGGGTGGTACTAGGCATCGCCGTGCCGCTTGGCGCCGAACACCCGCGGCTGGGTGTAGTAATCGATGGTGGGGGCGGCCATGTTCATCAGCAGCACCGCAAACGCCACCGCATCCGGATAGCCGCCCCAGGTACGGATGACGTAGACCAGGATGCCGATCAGCGCGCCGTAGACCAGCTGGCCGCGCCGGCTGGTGGCGGCCGAGACCGGGTCGGTCGCGATGAAGAAGGCCCCCAGGATGGCCGCGCCGCTGAACAGGTGAAAGGCCGGGAAGGGGTGTGCCTCGGGGTCGATGGCCCAGAACGCACCGGCGATCAGCAGCAGGGCGCCCAGCATCGACGCCGGGATGTGCCAGCTGATCACCCGCCGCCACAGCAGGAACAGCCCGCCGAGCAGGTACCAGTTGCCGATCCACTCCCAGCCGCGGCCGCCGTAGTCGCCCCACAGCGGGCTCTGGCGGATCTCGCTGATCATCTGGTTCAGGTCCAGGCGCACCCGCATCTCGTCCAGGGGCGTGGCGCTGGTGATGGCATCCCAGGTGAGGCCGGGCGGTGCCTGGTGCAGGAAGATCGCGCGCAGGGTGTCGACCAACCCGATGCTGTGTTCGGCCAGCGGCTGTGGCGGTAGCCACTGGGTCATGTACAGGGGGAAGGACACCAGCAGCAGCACGTAGCCGCCCATGGCGGGGTTGAACGGGTTGTAGCCCAGGCCGCCGTACAGCTGCTTGACGATCACGATGGCGAATACCGCGCCCATCGCGGTCAACCACCAGGGCAGCAGCGGCGGCAGGGCCAGCGCCAGCAGGACCGCGGTGACCACGGCACTGAGATCGGCCAGGGTCGGCAGCACCGCGCGGCCGCGCAGCCGCAACACCAGCGCCTCGGCCGCCACGGCCGCCACGGTGGCGATCAGAACGTTGATCAGCACACCCCAGCCGAAGAACCACGCCATGGCGATGAGCCCCGGCACCAGGGCCAGCAGCACCTGAGCCATGACCCGGGTCACGCTGTTGGGCAAAGGCACGTGCGGCGAGGTGACGGCGGCGAATTCCATGGCTCAGCCCTCCTGGGACGGCCCCGCGGGGGCAGCGTCGGGGGCAGCGGCCACGGCCTGTGCGGCCTTCTTGGCCGCGACCCGGCGCATGGCGGCCTCGATCGCGGCTTTCTTCGGGTCGATTGGTGCCGCCGCGCCGGCCGCAGCGGCCGGTTGCTCCAACGCTTCTTTCTTGCGGCGCAGCTTGGCCTTGCGCTCGGTTTCCAGCCGCTCCAGGCGGGCCAGCCGGGCCGCGTGGCGGCGCCGGGCGAGGTCCGACTTGCGCTTCTCGCGCTCCTGGGTCCAGGTCGCGGTCTTGGCGTAGCGGAAATACTGCACCAGCGGGATGTGTGCCGGGCAGACGTAGGAGCAGCAGCCGCATTCGATGCAGTCGAACAGGTTGTAATCCTGCACCCGGTCCAGGTCCTTGGCGCGGGCGTGCCAGTACAGTTGCTGCGGCAGCAGCTGCATCGGGCAGACGCGGGCGCACTCGCCGCAGCGGATGCAGGGTCCGACGGCGGCCGGGGCCGGCGCCTCGGCGGCGCCCGCCACCAGCAGGCAGTTGCCGGCCTTGGTGATGGGTACGCGGTCGTCGTGCAGCGCGAATCCCATCATCGGGCCGCCCAGGATCAGGCGCTGCGCCGCCGCGGTGTAGCCGCCCGCCTGGGCGATCAGCGCCGCGGCCGGGGTGCCGAACAGGACCTGGAGATTCTGCGGCGCGGCCACGCCCGCGCCGGTGACCGTCACCAGCCGGCCGATCAGCGGGCGACCCGTCAGCACCGCGTCGGCCACCGCGGCGGCCGTACCGACGTTCTGGCAGAGGATGCCGATCTGGGCCGGGATGCCGTGCGAGGGAACTTCCTGGCCGGTCAGCAGGAAGATCAATTGCTTTTCGCCGCCGCTGGGATACTTGGTCGGGATCACGACCACCCGGGCGTCGAGGTCGGCGGCGGCGATGGCCGTGCGCATGGCCGCGATCGCCTCCGGTTTGTTGTCCTCTATGCCGACCAGGCACTCGCGGGCACCCACCAGGTACTTGAGTATGCCCATGCCGGCGACCACCCGCGCGGCATGTTCGCGCATCAACAGGTCATCGCAGGTGATATAGGGTTCGCACTCGGCGCCGTTGAGGATCAGGGTGTGGATCGGGCGGTCGGCGCCGGGGTTCACCTTGACGCTGGTCGGGAATGCCGCCCCGCCCAGGCCCACCACGCCCGCCCAGCGGATGCGCTCGCGCAGGTCGGCTGGATCGCGGTCGCGATAGTCGGGCAGCGGCGGCGGCAGCTCGGCCCAGGCGTCCCGGCCGTCGCTGTCGATGACCATGCAGGGCCCCTGCAGCCCGGAGGGGTGGGGAATGGGCAGGACCGCGATGGCACTCACCGTGCCCGAGGTGGGGGCGTGCAACGGTGCGCTCACATAGTCCGCGGCGCGCGCGATCAGCTGCCCTTTCAAGACCCGTTCGCCGACCGTGACCACCGGCTCCGCCCGGCTGCCGATATGTTGCTGCAACGGCAGGGTCAGGCGCGGCGGCAGGGGCATCCGGCCGATCGGCCGGCCATTCGACTCGGCCTTGTGATCGGGCAGGTGCAGGCCGCCGTGGAAAGCGTGGAGCTTCGAGACCGACGCGCTCACGCCGCGTCCTCCTGATCCTGCAGGTAGGGGTGTCGGGCGTTCGGATACGGCCAGCGCCAGGTCTCTGGGGTGGCGGACAGCGGGCGCATGTGGATGCATTCGACCGGGCAGGGCGGCAGGCACAGTTCGCAGCCGGTGCACTCGCTGGCGATCACGGTATGCATCTGCTTGGCGGCGCCGAGGATGGCGTCGACCGGACAGGCCTGCAGGCACAGGGTGCAGCCGATGCACTCCTGTTCGTCGATCCAGGCCACGGCCTTGGGCTTCTCGGCCGCCGCGGCGTCTTCCAGCGGCAGCGGATCACGCCCCAGCAGGTCCGCCAGGGCCAGCATCGCGGTCTCGCCGCCAGGCGGGCAGCGGTTGATCTGCGCCTCGCCGGCGGCGATGGCCTCGGCATAGGGGCGGCAGCCGGCGAAGCCGCATTGGCCGCACTGGGTCTGGGGCAGTATGGCGTCCACCTGGTCGGCGATCGGGTCGCCCTCCACCGCGAACCGGCGTGCGGCATAGCCCAGGATCAGACCGAACACCCCGGCGAGCGTGGCAATGACCAGGACGGCGGTGAGCATCAGCCCGCCACCAGCCCGGCGAAACCCATGAAGGCCATCGACATCAGCCCGGCGGTCACCAGGGCAATGGCGTTGCCGTGAAAGGGCTCGGGGACATCGGCGACCGTGACCCGCTCGCGCACCGCGGCGAACAGCACCAGCACCAGCGAAAAACCCACGGCGGCGCCGAAGCCGTACAGCGCCGACTGCACCAGGCCGTGATCCTCCTGGACGTTGAGCAGGGCGACGCCCAGCACGGCGCAGTTGGTGGTGATCAGCGGCAGGAAGATGCCCAGCACCTGGTACAGCAGCGGGCTGGTCTTATGGATCACCATCTCGGTGAACTGCACCACCACGGCGATCACCAGGATAAAGGCGATGGTGCGCAGGTATTCCAGGCCGAGCGGTGCCAGCAGGTATTCGTTGACCAGGTAGCTGCTGATCGAGGACAGGGTCAGCACGAAGGTGGTCGCCAGCCCCATGCCGGTTGCGGTTTCGAGCTTGCGTGATACGCCCATGAACGGGCACAGCCCCAGGAACTTCACCAGGACGAAATTGTTCACCAGCACGGTGCTGACGAGGATCAGGGCGTATTCGGTCATGGCGCGATAAAGCTCGGATCGATCGACAAGGATAAGCGGGCGTCGACTTGCAAACAATTCGCTCGGGGTGCGGGATTTGGCCGGGCGGCGGCTGGCGGGGTCGAGCCCGGCCCGGGTTTGCTACTTGACCCGCATCCCCGGCTGCGCGCCCGCATCTGGGCCGAGTATGAACAAGTCCTTCCCGCCCGGACCCGCCGCCAGCACCATGCCCTCGGACCGCCCGAACTTCATCTGGCGCGGCGCCAGGTTGGCGACCATGACGGTCAGCCGG
>JBFZDU010000299.1:0-9502 GCA_041307205.1 Gammaproteobacteria bacterium
TGTGATCATGTACAACAAACCCGAGGGCGAGATCGTCACGCGTGACGATCCCGAGGGACGGCCGACGGTGTTTCAGCGCCTGCCACGACTGCGCAGCGGGCGCTGGATAGCGGTCGGTCGGCTCGACGTGAACAGCGCCGGCCTGTTGTTGTTCACCACCGATGGCGAACTGGCGAACCGCCTGATGCATCCCAGCCAGGTGATCGAGCGCGAATACGCGGCACGCGTGCTCGGCGAGGTCACCGACGAGATGCTGGAGCGGTTGGTGAAGGGCGTCGAACTCGAAGACGGCCCGGCGCGCTGCGAGGACATCAGCTACGCCGGGGGCGAGGGTGTCAACCGCTGGTTCCACCTGGTGATCATGGAAGGCCGTAACCGCGAGGTGCGGCGTCTGTGGGAAGCGGTCGGTGCCAAGGTCAACCGGCTCAAACGCGTGCGCTTCGGCCCCATCATCCTGGACAGCAGCGTCAAGGCCGGCCAGTGGCGTGAACTCAAACCCGAGGAGCGCAAGGCATTGTTAGAGACGGCCGGGTTGGCCGACGAACGCCCCTGGGGCAGTCTGGCGACTGTTCGCGGTAGCGGCACGAAAAAGCCCCCGGCCAAGCCCAGATCGCCTGTTTACGGCAGGCCTGCTGCGGCCGACGCCTCGCCATACGGTAAGGGCGCCGGCCGGCGCGCGGCCGCGACCAAGCGCAAGCCGCGGCGCGGCAGCTAGCGCTCACCCGGTTTCTTGCTGTGGTCTTCCGTCCCCGGCGCAGGACCCTGCAACGCATCTACGAGCGCTTGTACGCCGCCTACGGGCCGCAGCACTGGTGGCCGGGCCAGACGCCGTTCGAGATCATGGTCGGGGCGGTGCTCACGCAGAACACCGCCTGGGTGAATGTCGAACGGGCGATCGCCAATCTGAAGGCGGCCGAACACCTCGATCCGGGCGTGATCGCTGCCTGTAACCCCGCCGTGCTCGCCGCGCAGCTACGGCCCGTTGGTTATTTCAACGTCAAGGCGCGGCGCCTCGCCAGTTTCTGCCGGTTCCTGCTCGACGCCGGCGGGATAGCGGGCCTGGCGCAGCGCGACACCGGCGCATTGCGACAGGCCCTCCTGAGCGTGCACGGCATAGGGCCCGAGACGGCCGACGACATCCTGCTGTACGGGCTCGCCCGGCCGGTGTTCGTGGTCGATGCCTACACCCGCCGCTTGCTGCAGCGGTTGGCGCTGGTGGACGGTACCGAGGGCTACGAGGACATCCGACTCGGCTTCGAGCGGGTGCTCGGCCCCGACGTGGCGCTGTTCAACGAATACCACGCCCTGATCGTGCGCCACGCCAAGTTGGTCTGCCAGGTGCGGCCACGCTGCCCCGAGTGTTGCCTGCGCCGCCGTTGCCCCACTGGGGCGACATCCGGACCAGGCCCGGTCCGCATCGCTCAACCCCAGCGTCGGTAAGGCACGCTCTCGATGGGATTGCCGAACTCGCGACTGGTATGCGCCGCATAGAAGTAACGGGCGGAGAAGCTCTTGGCTGCCGCGGCGCTGAGCAAGCCCCACAGCCCGGCCAGCGTGAAGTAAAACACCCCGAGCCAGTCGTGCAGATAGATGTACTGGCGGCTGTGGTACAGCTCGTGACCCAGCACGCTGGACATCTTGCCGGCGAACACATTGACGACGCAGCCGAAGGTGGTGGCATGCAGCCCGGGCAGACCCCATTCGAAATACAGCACGCCGCCCAGGAAACCAAAGCCGCCCTTGCGATTGGCAAGCCCGACGATCGTGCCGATGATCCCGAGCAGCAAACCGACCGCGCTGGTGACCAGGGCGAAAGGCAGCTTCAGGGGAAAGATGAGCGCGGACAGCAAACCGCCGCCGACGCTCATTTGATTTCCCAAGGCCAGGGCGCCGTGATCCAGGGCCGCGGTCAACAGGGTCGCGCCGATCACGGCGCCGGCGGACACCAAGAACAGGGTCTGGGGATCGGCGAGGGCGGCGATGCCCGCCCACTTCAGGAGTCCGAACAGGCCAGTGGACACCATGAGAAAGAAGTGCTCGACGCCCGACACCGAGCCGTTGGTGCCGAAATAGAAACTTAGGCCACTCACGACACCCACCAGGTAGTCGACGACCAGTTCGCTCCAACTGAAGGTCCAGGCGAACAGCATGTTCAGCAGGGCAGCGGTCAGGATGACCGCCGGCCACAGCACCAGGGTGACCAACGCCAAGTTGTCCCACATTCCAGTCTTCTCCTGTGCAAAGGGCCGGTTGGGTTTGCCACTGCGCCGAACTGTCGTTGCGGCACGTGGCCGCGCTTGGTGAGCCGGCGCCTGTAATTAACCTGAAGTTCCGCTACCGTATGGGCGAATTTTCTTGTCCGCTCAATCGGATAGGTTGAAAGTCGGCTGCCCGTTACTGGCTACACGGGCATTTGTCGGAGCAAGTCGAGCGCGCGTTGCTGTTTCGCATTGGCTAGCGTGGTGACGACAAAGCTTGGTGCATCGTGCTCGACCTGATGGGCGCGGCAGGTGTTGCGCACGATGGTCGAGAGGGTGGCGAGCAAGGTCGAGAAGCTGTGCGCTGGCGTGCCGTCCTCGAGGGTGTGGCGGCTGGCCTTGGCCTCGGCGGCCGGTGAGCGTCGGGCCGGCGCCACCGGGTCGCGGGTTGCCTTCGCGTCTTGGCCCTCGTCGGCAAACAGCAGCTCGCGCCACGCCTCGCGCATGTGCCACTCGACGTAGTAGGCAAGCATGCACAGGAAGATGTGTGCACGCACTCGATCGGCAAGGCGATGATGGATCGGACGCACCTTGAGATCGATGGTCTTCAACGAACGGAAGGCGCGCTCGACCTGCGCGAGGGACTTGTAGCGGCGTACGCACTCGGGAGCGTCCATCAGCGCAGCCGGCACCGAGGTGCGGATGATGTAGAGCCCGTCGAGTGCGGTCTCGGCAGCGATGCGCTCCGCGTTGCGCTTGAAAGACAGTGCCGTCTCGGTGATATCGAGGTCGAAGTGCTTGGCAACCTTGTACTGGTTGATGACTTTGCCGACCCGCAGGCCGATCTTGTCCTGGCCACGCAGGCGCCCAGCCTGGATGCTCGCGCGCACCTTCTCCAAGTTGTGTTCGGTCGCTTGCAGCAGGGCCTCGCGCTTGTGTGCGCGCAGCTTGGCGAGCTCGGGATTGCGACATGCGACCAGGCGTTCGCCGGGAAACTGCGGGTGGGACAGCTCGAATAGATTGCGCTCATCGAACAACCCCAACTGCACCGCACCCTGCTCGAGCAGCGCGCGGATCGATGTGCTCTTGAGCGCGGTGATCCAGCCGATGCCGTCGTAGCTGCGCAACTGTGCGATGGCCTTTTGCGAGATCATGCCGCGGTCGCCCACCATGACCAGATCCTCGATGCCGAACGCCTCGCGCAGCCGACGGACCTCGGGCATCAGCGTACTCGGATCGGCGGTGTTGCCTTCGTGCACCGAAACCGCCACCGGACAGCCGCGTGCATCGGTGAGCAGCCCGTAGTTGACCTGCGGCTTGCCTTTCTTGCCATCGCGGCTGTAGCCGAGCCGGGCCAGCGGGCAGGTGGAACCCTCGAAGTAGCTCGAGGTCAGGTCGTAGAGGACCAAGGCGCCGGTCCCAAGATGTCGAGCCGCGAGCTTTTTCTCGATGGCCGGCTGACGCTCGAGCAACCAGTCCATCGCCGCGTACAGCTCGTCCTCGTTCGCATCGGCCACGCCGAAGTCATCGGCCAGCGTGGTGGTGTGCCACCAGCGCGTAGTGGCGAGTTTGGTGTGTGGGGCGAGGATGCGCGCGGCAAGCATCGCCAGCACGACGCTGCGCTCGCGCGAGGGCCTGGAACCGAGCAGGGACGGGAGGCCGAGACGCGACATGGCTACGCTAACGGCTGCGACATGGCCATGAGGCCGAGAATCGACGACGTCGAAGAGGGCGTCGACCGGGCACAGTCGCTGCCCCTTGAGCACCGCCCGAATGGCCGTGAGCTGTTCATCTGACAGCGAGGAAAGGTTGGCCAGTGTGCGTTTCCTGACCTTATCCCCGTCGCGGTAGGACTCGCGCAGCAAGTAGGCGGGACGCGATTTACGGTTGGGTACGACGTCGATATGCATGGACGCATTGTACGCGCCCTGGGCGAAAAGTCAACTCAATTACATGGCTACATATCGCTAGCGAAACAAGGGCAAGACAACGCCCAACTCGTTCATGTAGAACAACTTCTTGGCCGTTCCTGCCCGGGAAAGCGTTAGGAACTTCAGCCTAACCCGGCGCAGGCCAGTGCAGCGATCGGCCGAGAATGACTTGTCGAGCGCGGCGCCGCGTGCACACAAAATTGCCGAGGCCGCGTACTTCCGGGCGCAAAGTCGCAGCTTTGCGCCCGGCGGCGAGTTGCAGGACTGGCTGGCGGCCGAACAGGAGATCGACGATCAGGCCGCCTCAGACTGAAGTCGGCGGCTGTCGCGCCGTCCGATCGCTCCGGTTGGCCGCAATGCGGCGCAGCTGCGGTTGGCAGGGCCAGGAGGCACGGACGCCACACTGGCGCCGTCGCAATTGGAGCGGCGCGGCAAGCAACCCTAAGTAGTCACCGCGAGGTAGTTTCACGGATTCATCCTTCTTCGCCGGTTGGCTAGCCTTCGACGCGAGGCAGCCGCATGCCGTTCGGTGCTCGATACCCGGCGAGGAGTGAGATCAGTGACCCGGCAAATTCCATCTTTGGAGAATGACCGCTGCGTGTTGCCTGGCGCAAGCGCCTGGGAAGTGCTGCTCGCGCTTCCCGATGCGGTGCTGGCGGTCAGTGCCGAAGGTGCGGTCCAGTTGCTGAATCGGGCGGCGGAGCGCTTGTTGCGCATCGATGCGGATGCCGCTGCGGGGCGCCATTGGTCACAGTTGCTCCGCCTGCGCGAGCTGCCGCGTGACGGGTGCTCACTGGGGCTCTTGCCCGCGCCCGACCCGGCCGGCGAGCAGGCCTCGCCCACTTACTACAAGCTGATCTGCGGCGACGGGGCGCAGCGCATCGTGCGGATCGCCGACATCGACACCAGTGCCATGGCGGTCGCCTGGGCCGGCCGGGTGCTGTTGCTGTACGACTGCACGCTCGTCTACGAACGACTGCAGCAGTTGGAACGGGAGTGCGCGCACGACCACCTCACGAAGCTGCTGAACCGCCGCGAGTTCGAACGCCGCCTCGAGGTCGTGATACGGCGCGCGCAGGAGGACGGTTCGCGGCATGTCTTGCTGTTTATGGACCTGGACCGGTTCAAGCAGATCAACGACACCCACGGTCATGCGGCCGGCGACACGGTGCTCAGGGATATCGCTGCGGTGCTGCGAGGCTCACTGCGCGAACGTGACGCCCTGGGGCGGCTGGGCGGTGACGAGTTCGGGCTGCTGCTGGAACACTGCCGGCCCGAGGACGGCGTGCAAGCGGCGGGCAAGTTATGCCAACTGCTGCGCCGCCAACGCTTCTGTTGGCGCGGCAAACCACTGAATTTCGGCATCAGCATCGGCGTCGCCGCCATCGGTCGGGATAGCGGCGGGGTGGAATCGATCTTGGCCCGGGCGGACGCCGCATGCTACTGCGCCAAGCGTCGCGGGTATGGGGGGATAGCGGTACATTGACGGGGCTGCAATGTCTGCCGATGCTGCACGAGGAGACCCTGGATCGCGGAGTTTCTTATCATGCCCGCCAAACAGGCCCAGTATGCGCAGCGCACGACAAACGGACCTGATCGGACCCGGCGCAAATTCGCACCCAAAGGCCAAGTAGGCGTAGCCTGCCGGGCCCGCCGCGGGGTGTGCTGTGATTGACGATCGGCGCCGAGGCGCCGGTCTGTACGCGGCGGCGGGGTGCCGGACAATCGGCAGTGCGGCGTCCATCCCGCCGGCGTAGCCGACGACCTGCCACAGTACCGCGACCCGATCGGCGCCAGCCGCCAGGAGTAAGCAGATCCGGGCAAAGCGCCCGCTTGGTGGAACAGCTCACGGGCTTTCCGACATGGGTCTGTGGCCCCCTGTGCCGGCGCAGATGAACGCCGTGACGGTTCTGATGACTTTCTTGAAATGACTTGCGTGATCCCGCAGGTTGATTGCCTTGTCTTGGTGATGCTTGCCGAAGCAGCAGCCGTCTTCAGACCCTGGCCAAGATGGCCGGTCAGCGACCGCGCTTGCGAGACTTCCTGCCAATAGCCGTCGGGTCGCGCTGCACCGCGCCGCGGCCACTCGTTTAAACTGCCAGCATTCGCCTGCCCGACCGACCCGGCTATGGAGGCCCTCATGACGGAACCACATGCCCCTACCGCCCTGGACAACCCGCGCAGCCGGCTCCGGGTGCGGAACGCCAGCGTGCGCGACGTGCCGGCGATCGCCGACCTGAGTGGCCGAGTCTATGCCGGCACCGGCATGCACGGTTATTCCGAGGGGCCGCTGACCGGTCAGGTCAACAATTTCCCCGAGGGCCAGTTTGTCGCGGTGGTGGACGACAAGGTGGTCGGCTACTGCGCGACCTTCAGGATCAGCGAGCGCGTCGGGCTCAAGTCGCACACCTGGACCGAGATCACCGGCAACGGCTATGCCTCGCGCCACGACCCGCACGGCGACTGGCTGTACGGCATGGAGGTCTGCGTCGACCCGGAGTATCGCGGCTACCGCATCGGACAGCGCCTGTATAACGAGCGCAAGGCGCTGTGCCAGTCGCTGGGCCTCAAAGGCATAGTGTTCGCCGGGCGTCTGCCGACGCTGGCGCGGCGGATCAAGAAATTCGCCAGCGTCGAGGACTATATCAAACAGGTGCAGCAGAAGCGGCAGCGCGACCCGGTGCTGTCGTTCCAGCTGCGCAACGGCTTCGAGGTGATCGGCGTGCTGCCGCACTACCTGGACGTCGATCGGCAGTCGCTGGGCTACGGCATCCACCTGGCATGGCGCAACCCGAAGGTGCCGCAGGACGGCGAGCACGGCGACCAGAAGCGCTACGGCGGCCGCCTGCCGGACACCATCCGGGTCGGCGCCGTGCAGTACATGCAGCGCCGGGTGAAGTCGTTCGAGGAGTTCCTGTCGTTCATCGAGTATTTCGTCGACGTGGTTGCCGACTACAAGGGCGACTTCGTCGTCTTCCCGGAGATGTTCGTGCTGCAAGTGCTCTCGATCGAGGACCAGCAGCTCAGCCCGGCCGAGTCCATCGAGGCCTTGAGCCTGCACACGCCGCGCTTCAAAGAGGCCGTGCGCGACATGGCGATCCGCTACAACATCAATATCATCGGTGGCTCGCACCCGACGCGCATGCCGAACGGCCGGGTGGAGAACATCGCCTATGTGTTCCTGCGTGACGGTGCGATCTATGAGCAGCCGAAGATCCACCCGACCCCGAACGAGGTCTACTGGTGGAACATCGAGGGTGGCAGCTCCCTGAACGCGATCGAGACCGACTGCGGGCCGATCGGCGTGCTGATCTGCTACGACTCCGAGTTCCCCGAACTGGCGCGTCACCTCGCCGACCAAGGGGTGCAGATCCTGTTCGTGCCCTTCTGCACCGACGAGCGTCAGTCCTACCTGCGGGTGCGCTACTGCTGCCAGGCCAGGGCCGTGGAGAACCAGTTCTACGTGGTCATGTCCGGCAATGTCGGCAACCTGCCGGGGGTGTCGAACATGGACATCCAGTATGCGCAGAGCTGCATCCTCACGCCCTGCGACTTTCCGTTCTCGCGCGACGGGGTCGCGGCCGACACCACACCGAACGTCGAGATGGTGGCCTTCGCTGACCTGCGCCCGGAGACCCTGCGCATGGCGCGCAACAGCGGTACGGTGCAGAACCTGCGCGACCGCCGGCACGATCTGTACAGCGTGCAGTGGCGCGGTAAGTAGGGGGCGTTGCACCTTCGCCGCGCCGGTCATGCACGGTCTGGTGCCCGGTGCCGATTCCGGCCCGTATCCAAGGGTTTTGTCGGCGCATTTCTAACTCGGGACAGCAGCGCAGCGGGTCGTTGGGAGTGGGCGAGGCAGGCCAAGGTCAACACCGCCAGCGCCAGGCGTGGCCCGCAGCAACGCCTGTGGCCAACAGCGAACTTTCGCCAGAGTTCGTGCAGGCCGGTAGGCCGGCGCGGGTGCCGCGTTGCCGCAGTGCGCCATCCCCCGGAAAGCGTGTGGTTGTCTGTGCAGTCCAGTCGGCCGCGGACACCGTTTCGGACGTGCGCAGCGGCGGTTCCGGACTAAAATTTGAATTGATATTCGCACCCTGCAGGGCTGCAAGGTACTGACATGGGCGGCCGGGTTGGTCAACCGGCTATCACCACAACGCCATCGTGGAGGTCCTTATGTTGCAGTCATATCATGACCTGGACCGGCATTTTCAACTGCCCCGCACCCGCAGTGTCGAGGTGACCCGGCCGCTTCGTTGGTTGAAGCGTGGCTGGAAAGATCTGAGCGACAGTCCGTCGGCCAGCCTTGCCTACGGGGCCGGTTTGGCGGCGCTTGGCTACCTGATCCTCGCCTATGTTGCCGATATGCCCTATCTGTTCACGGCCGCGATATCGGGCTTCCTGCTGATCGGCCCGGTGGCGGCCGCCGGGCTGTATGAGATTTCGCGTCGCCATGCGCGCGCCGAACGCATCGGACTCGTGGAGTCCTTCAGCGGCCTGCGACGGCATGCCGAAAGTCTGTTCTATTTCGGCCTGGTGCTTGCGATCGTGCTGTTGGCTTGGGAGCGCCTGTCGGCGATCCTTTTCGCACTCTTCTATCGCGACAACATTGCCGAGCTTGGACAGCTTTTCAGTACGGTGCTTTTCTCCGGGGAATATGGGCTCTTCGTGGCTAGCTATCTGGTCACGGGCGGTGCCCTGGCCGCGCTGGTCTTTATGCTGTCGGCGGTGTCCATACCCATGCTGATGGATCGCGAGACTGATGTCGTCACCGCGATGATGACCAGCGCACGGGCAGTGAGCACCAATCTACGCGCCATGGCGTTGTGGGCGGTGTTGATCGTTAGCCTGGTCGGCATCGGCTTTCTGACCTCGATGCTGGGCATGGTGGTGCTGCTGCCCCTGCTTGGACATGCGAGTTGGCACGCCTATGAGGATCTGGTCGAGTAACTCTGCTGGAAGGTGCGCGACCGGCCGCGCAGCTGCCGCGCGAACAGCAGGCTGTCTGACCCGGCCTGCTGCAGCGCAAGAAACGAGTAGCTAAGCCGTCCTGTCCCCTGTCATGATGCATCGGCAGTCGGACGGCGTCGGCGCATGGCCCGGCAGGCATCGCGCGGCACGCGGTTCGCTGGTCAACTTCGAGGGGAGGGAGGATGCAGATTCGCGTTGGCTTCGAACTGAGCTACGAGTGTCCGCGGCCGACGCCCATGATCCTGACGCTCAACATCCATTTCACCCGCGTCTCCGATCTCGTTACTGCCGACCATATCATCACCAGCCCGCCGGTCCCGATCAGTGCCTATCGCGACGGCTTTGGCAACTGGTGCAGCCGCATCGTGGCGCCGCAGGGTGGCATACGGATCTCCACCGACGCGA
>JBFZDU010000300.1:0-4145 GCA_041307205.1 Gammaproteobacteria bacterium
GCAATGGCAGCGAGGCCTTGGCGCGGTGGGAGGCGAAGGCCTACGACGTGATTTTCATGGACTGGCAGATGCCCGACATGGACGGTCTGGAGGTCGCGGCACGGATCCGCGCACAGGAGCAACGGACGCCCAGGGCGCGCTCTTACATCGTCGCCATGACGGCCAATGCGATGACCGGCGACCGCCAACGCTGCCTGGATGCCGGCATGGACGAGTACATCAGCAAACCGGTTACCAAGGACTCTTTTTCCTGGGCATTGCGCGGCTTTCCCGCGCGGCAAGGAGGCGCCGTACCGGATGAACAGCTTGCAAGGTGAACTGCGACATAATAATGTCGCTAATTGTCATCGTACGATCCATTGGCTAGTCTTGGCCGTTGGGAAGTCAAATAAACTTAAGGGATATGGCCGCAGGTTTCGCGGGGAAACTGGACGGCTCAGGGACGAGAAGGCGCCAACCAGGCGCAGATGGGATCGCCCCGGCTCGGAATCCAAGCGATATGTCGAATGCTGAAGAGGCCATTCGGGTCCTGATTGCGGACGACCATCCGGTCGTACGCCAGGGCGTGGCAGCGGTGCTGGCCAGCCACCCCGACATCCAGGTAGTCGGCGAGGCCAAGGACATTCCCGAATTGATGCGGGCCATCGAGGCCAACCACCCCGACGTCCTCATCCTGGACCTGGACTTGGCTTGCGATGGCGAGATGTCGGCGCTGAAGACCGTGCGCAACGCCCATCCCCAAACCCGGATCGTGGTCTACACGGCCCATGAGGGTGAAGATTGGGTCGTCGAGGCCATCGGGCACGGGGTGGAGGCCTACGTCCTCAAGAGCGCCAATCCCAAGGAACTGCTCTCGGCAATCCACGTGGTCCATCGCGGCGGCACCTTGATGCAGTCCTCGGTAGCCTCGACCCTGATGAAATACCTGCGGCGCGGTCCGCAACCGAAAGAGACCAAACAGGACTGGGCGATCAGCGCTCGTGAACTCGATGTGCTGGGCCTGATGGCGGAGGGCAAGAGCAACAGCCAGATCGCCGACAAGCTGGTCATCAGCGAGCGTACCGTGAAATTTCACGTCAGCTCGATACTCGCCAAACTCGAAGTGAACAACCGCACCGAAGCCGTGCTCAAGGCCACGCGCGAGGGCATTTTGCGACAGCGCGTGGGTTGATCTGGCGCGGCCACCGTCAACCCAAGGGCGTACTCACCGCCATGGTCTCGCAGAAGTTCAACACCAGCTCGTCATAGGCTTGGCGGGCCAGTCCGAGGTCGCTGGCCTGCGCCGCGGCGCGCAACAACTCACAACAGCCACTCATGGCGTCGGCGCCGATCTGCAGGCAGCCCGACTTGATCGCATGGGCCTCGCGGTCGACCAGGCGCAGGTCGGGTACGTCCAATGCCGCGGCGATGCGCTGCAGACGCGCCGCCGTGTCCTCCTCGAACACCTGCAGCAGGGCGGTGAAGATCGCCGGATCGAGGTCGCGCAACGCCTCCGCCGGAGTCCGCTCGGGGGCACGCTTTTCCGGCGTAATTTTGTCGCCTGACAACAACGAGCGCATTGCTTCCAAGGGCACGGGCTTGGGTAAGGTCTCATCCAGGCCGCAACTGTCACGGGCCGCGCACAGCCCGACCACACGCGGCATCGCGCCGCGTTCCGGCAACAGCGCCCTGGCGAGTTCCCGACACGGCAGCGCGAAATCCCCGCAGGCCACGAACACGAATGCCGGGCGTTCGGTTTCTACCAAGCGCCGCGCCTCGGACAAGCCGCTGGCCCTCAGGGCGCGGTAGCCCAAACCGTCGAGCTGAGCTACCAGGTTATCGCGTTCCTCTAAGTCCAAGTCGAGCACCAGGGCCACGGGCCGTGCCGGGGATGTCGCGCGACGACTACTAGTGATCACGGTGATAAATCTCGGGTAGCTATGGCTGTGACTCAAGCACTGGCTTGATTATGGCCAAGGCAGCAGGGCAAAGATACCGGCCAAGGGTCCAGTCGTGACCTGTACCACGGCTCAGGTACCGGGCCGCAGCAAAACCGGGGCCAGTGGGGTTTACACTGGCCCAGGCGCCGGCCTCAGGGCGATTCCTGCGGCGCGCCGGGGCGCGGCGCCAGCATCTGCTTGGGCATGAGATTCAGGTTTATCGGCTCCAGGCGCGTATCCATCTGGCGCATCCGCCGCCGCAGTTCCTGGGTGGCTTCGCGCGCCTCGGCGCCGCTGTTGATGACCGTGGGCGTGATGGTCACCATCAACTCGGTGCGAGTCACGTCGTCCACCGTTCTACTGAACAGCTTGCCCAGGCCCGGGATCTGCGCCAAGCCCGGGACGCCGCTGACGGTGTCGGTCTTGTCTTCGCTGATCAGGCCGCCCAGCAACACCGTCTCGCCGCTCTGTACGGTCACCACGCTGGTGACGGTGCGTTGCGAGATCGGCGGATTGCCGTTGCTGTCACCCGTTCCCGGCGCGGGCGCGCTGACTTCCTGGCTCAACTCCAGGGTCACCATCCCGCCCGCGTTGATCCGTGGCGTCACCTGCAGCAGCACACCCGTGTCACGATACTGGGTCTCGGCAATGATCGGCGCATCGCCCGCGTCCGTACTCTGCGAAGACCGGGTAACGACCGGGATCTGGGTGCCGACGCGGATGTTGGCCGTCTGGTTGTCGACCACCAGCACCTGGGGGGAGGACAGGACCTTCACCTTGGATTCAGAGGCGATCAGGTCGAACAGCAGGTCCAGGGTGCCGGCGGCATTGGACAAGGCGTAGGAGAAGAGATCCGAGCTGGTAGATCCGCGATCGATAGTGTGGGTCATGTCGCTGAAAATGCTACGCGCGCCGGGGCGACTCTGCAAAAACCAGCTCACCCCGTATTGCAGGTTGTCGTTCAGCGTCACCTCGGCAATGGTGGCTTCGACCAGGACCTGGCGCCGCGGGATGTCGAGCTTGCGCATAGTCCGTTCGATCACCCGGTACTCGGCCGGAGTCGCCATGACCAGCAGGGCATTATTATCCTCGTCGGCGATGATCTGGGCGCCCGTGGTCTGCGCCGGCTCGCTCCCCACGCCGAAACGCGGCGGTGGGGCCACCGCACCATCCGCCGGTTCGACATTGGCCATGCCGCTGCCGGCATCTGACCCCGGGCGGTCTCCCACCGTGGCCTGGGGCAAGGCGCCCTCTTGGTCGGTAAACAACTGGTTCAGCACCCCCGCCAGGGCGGCCGCCTGGCCGTGCTGCAGGTAGTAAACATTCAGCGTGCGCCCGGCCCCACCGCCACCGCCCTGGTCGAAGCGCGCGATCATCAGTGCAACCCGGTCGAGGTACTCCGGGCGCTTGCTGATCACCAGCACCGAGTTGAGCCGCTCGATCGGCATGAGCCGAATCATGCCCTGCAGTGGCCCCTCGACATCAAGGCCGAATACCTTGCTCAGTTCGTCCACCAGCGGTTGCGCCTCGGCCTGTTCCAGCGGGTACAGGCCGAAGGACATGCCGGCCAGCCAGTCGGCGTCGAACAATTGCAAGGTCTGCACGAACTCGGCCAGCTGCCGGGCCGGGCCAGCGACCAGGAACAGGTTGTTGGCCTCGTCGACCTGCAGCGTGGCCCCGACCGGCACGAAGGGTTCGATCACCTTGGCCACGGACCCCGCGCCCACGTAGCGCAGCGGCACCACCTGCAGCCGGAAACCCGTGCCGCCGCCAGCCGCCGCGCCTACCCCGGCCGCGAGGCCCTGGCGCGCACCCTCGGCCTCGGGTATGACCTGGTAACCCGCCCCCGAGACCACCAGCGCCGCGCCGTTCATCTGCAGCGACGATTCGAGGATGGGCAGCAGGGCATCGCGCCCGACCGGGCTCTGCGTGTGCAGGGTGATCTGGCCGCGGACCTTGTCGGAGATCAGGTAGTTGACCCCCAGGATGTCGCCCAGCACCACCTTGACCACTTCGCGCAGGTCCGCACCCTGGAAGCTGAGCGTGATGTCGCCCGTTTCCGATGCGTTCCAACGCGTTCCCGCCGGCTGGCTGCCACTGCTGGTGAACCGGCCGGAACCGACCTGGACGAAGCCGCTGCCCGGGAGCCGCGCCGGCGGGGCGTCGGCTTCCTCGACGGCCGCCGGGTACGACTCAGGGCCTGGCGGCGCCGGCCGCGGAGCGGCC